>JAAZCB010001283.1 GCA_012513545.1 Clostridiaceae bacterium | reverse complement strand
GTTGGTGCAGTTTGACAATGACAAGAATATAAAAGCTAAATAAATGAATAACAGACGGATATGAATGAACACCAGTTGCCAACACGCGGTATAGTTAATTGCCGGTGCAGTGGGTATTCTAGCGGCACAGCTCGTATCAAAAGTAGTTGTAACTTGATAGGAAAGTGCTTCGAAATCGGCAACTAACCATACCGCCATCCGTTGGCATTCATTGTAAAAAAGACCCTACGATATGACAGAAATTTACGAATTGATAATAGAGTTTATTAAGACTTATCCTGAAAGATTTTGGATTGGGCTAATTTCTACCCTTCTATGTTTGACTATATTAGTGATTATTTTATTTAAAAGAAAAAGAAGGAGAAAAAAAGAAGAATTAAACCGATTAATGGTAATTGAAGCAGAAAGAAAAAAAGCTGAAAAAATTGCAAATGAAAATCGAATTAAGGAAGAAATAGTTAGAAATTACAAAAAAAAGATTGAAGAAGAGCAAAAAAAGGAAACCTCAAAATCGATAAAAAAAGTAGCCACTGAAAATTCAGATAAACAGACTGAGCTTTCAAAAGTGAATGAGCCTGAAGTTATTTATAAATCAGAACCAAAGAAAATTGAAAAACCTAAAGAAGTAATTACATCTCAACCAAAAGTCAAATCAGCTGAGAAATTACCAGAAGCAATTAAAGAGGAGAGTAAAGAAACTACTGGAAATTTATTTGTTAATTATCAATTAAATATTGTCGAGAGTTGTGATAATTATGCTGTTATCAGAATTCCAAAGAAAGGTTGTATTGTTCGTACACATAGATTTGGAAATACCAAAAGACGTGGATTTAAAGAGGAATCATTTCAAAATTCAATAGAAAAGTATTTTGGAAATCATTTTATCATTTCAGGTGAAGTTCGTTTAAATACAGGTAAAGATACAAGACCATTTGAACCAGACATTGCGATTATTGACAAGAAAAAAGATAAGAACATTAGAATTGACGTAGAAATTGATGAGCCTTATGCAGCTATTACAAGACAACCAACACATTGTAAAGGTGAGGATGTTATGCGAGATACTTATTTTGTTGATAGGGGTTGGATTGTTATTAGATTTTCTGAATTTCAGATACATACTCAAGAATTAGAGTGTTTAAAATATTTAGCCTTTGTAATTCGTTCAATTGATTCAAATTATGCTTTTTCGAATGATTTGAATTCTCGCATAGATTTAAAAACTGAAAAGCTTTGGGATATTGTTCAGGCTCAAAAATGGGAAAAAGCAAAATATCGAGAGCAATACCTTGAACATGAATTTGGTGTTATTCCTGAAACAATAGAAACAGTTGAAAGAGATTTTAGCGAACAAGAGATTTTAGAGGAAAAACTTGTAACTCCCAGTATTATTGGTGTTGAGGATAAAACTAAAAATATTGGTTATAATAAAGTTAATGCCCATCCAAGAGATAAACGAATTTCATTTTATCCAGATTCCCATATTTACACAATTGACGGTATTCCTGCACCTTCGGCAAGTACAATAATATCTAAGTTTTTCCCTGAATTTGACTCTTATGGTAAAGCTTCTACATTAAGTCCAAGTAATCCATTATACGGTTTGCCAGTTGAAGAAATTGTTCGAATATGGAACGAACGAGGACTTGAGGCAGCAAATCAAGGAACATATTTACATGAACAGATAGAGAAATATTATCTTAATCAAACATTTAATGAAACGGAAGAGTTTCATTTGTTTCGACAGTTTGTAGCAGACCATAATAATATTAACCCATATCGAACAGAGTGGCGAATATTTGACGAGCAATATAATATTGCTGGAACTATTGATTTAATTGCTTCAAGTAGCACCGGATTTGAAATTTATGATTGGAAAAGGAGTAAAAAGGTAGTAGATTTTGCAGGTAATCCAATAAAAACAGATGGTTGGGGTAATTGTGGTGTAGGTAAGCTTTCTGACATTCCTGACACAAGTTATAATCGCTATTGCCTTCAACAAAGTTTATATCGTTATATACTTGAAAACAATTACAGAATTAAAATTTCAAAAATGTTCCTAATTGTTTTATATCCAGACAATGATAGGTATTATAAAGTAGAGACACCGTATTGGAAAGAAAGAATTGAATATATTTTAAAGACATTATAAAAACAACGAAATGCCAACATCGTGTATAAGTAATGGCGGGAGTTGTAGCGTATTCGAGCGTTCTACCTCGCATCAAGTTCATCGCAACTTGACAGGAAAGTGCTCCGTAATCCGCCACTACTCATACACGCAGCCGTTGGCGTTCATTGTAAAAAGACAAAAACAGACTACAGAATGAAGGGAAAATTTTTGCTGCATAAAGACAAAGAAAACGGAAACCCTCCGCACATTCAGGCACATTTGGCTGCCCAACCCAACAGGCGACCGCTTCGCAGCCAAAAGAGCCTTCATAATCCTTTCACGGAAAATTCACAATAATACCATTATCTTTACATTTTATTTTTTTAGCATATTATGATAACAGAGACAAACAAAACGGAATTTTGGTTCCATGTATCAAATCAAGATGAAATTCCAATTTTTGGGACAGTAGATAGAAACATTGACATTCCTTATTTATATACAATTATTCAAGGGATGCCTGAGAATGTTGCAGACCAAATTATTTATATCTCACAATTAATAACCAACAATGCTGATTCAATAGATATTTTACGTGCTTTTGTGGGCGTTTCTGATAAACGTATGTATTTAGAGTTGAGTTATATTTTTGGTAAAGAAAAATTTGGAACTCATGATAATCAGAATGTACTTGGTTATTCTTTGTATGATTTGCAAAAACACAATGTTAAGTTTTTTAAAAGCCTGACTAAAATTAGACCAGAAACAGAAAGAAATATTGAAAAAAATAAAATTGCAAGAAAGGCAATTGAAATAATTACAAATTACTTAATTTCAAAAGGGGTTATTTCAATACTAAAGGCAATGAAAAAACTTGATGAAGTTGAGTTAACTGCATTAGTTGATAATCTTATTTTACCTAAAGAAATCCAACAAGCTGAAACTAAAAGAAGAGGACACGGTGCAGAATGGCAATTAGCAATAGTTTTAAATCAAATAGGAGCAACTTATCTGCCTAGTGATAAACATATTAATCCAATGAGTTCAGACGACCCTAATGTTGATAAAATAACTTTTTTACATACTCAACGGAATGAAGAAACTGCATGGAGTTTTGACTTAATTATTAAAGAAGATGCCGATATTTTTAAAATTTTCATACAGGGTCTTATTCATACTTCTGACCCAGGTCAATATGGTGTTAATAAGAGTGCAGAAACTATTTTAATTAAGAACAGTTTATCATCGCATAATCAAGCGAATCAAACAACTAAAGAACTTTGGGGTTTAGTCGATGGGGTTGGATTTATTGAAAATCCAGATAATACTATATTTAAAATGTTAGGTGCATTTGATACATTTATACAATTAAAGAGTCTTTATAAGGCAGGTTTACGTTTACATCAGTTAGACCTTATTAAAATCAAAGCTATTCGATTTGATATGAGTTTCTATTCGGAAGATGATGCAAATGATATGTTTAACAAATATGGCAGTCTTGATATTATTAAAGTAATTGATAACAGTATACCTGAAGGATTAGAAATACAAGCAGGCAAGGCTTGGCTTTATATTTAAAGACCTAAGTATCCTCTTACTATTTCATCAATAGCGTTTAAATATTTATCTTTTTCGTTTGAACTATGTCCTAATAAGCATTGTTCACTAATTGATTTATGCACGTTATTATTTGAATCATAGCTTGGGATATTTAACCGTTTTATTATACTTGGGGTTATTTGAGTTCCAACCATATAGCTCTCGATTGTTTCTCGGTAAGGAGTCGAACTAAGTATGCCACATAAGTAGTAGGCTTCATCTTTGTTGTCAAGTCCAACAAATATGATTTTTTCGTTTCCTATAATATTTTTAT
>JAAZCB010001282.1 GCA_012513545.1 Clostridiaceae bacterium | reverse complement strand
TTTACTGACCCTTATCGGAACTGAAACACAGGTTAAGCTTTTGGACTCATTTCGAAAATGCTCCTTACCGACAATATATGCAACATCCTTTTTATATTCAGATAATGATACCGCTGTTATTCCGTAATGCTCCTCCCTTATGCTTGTACCTTTTAATGGAATGTACTTTTTCATGTAAATATTGGAATTCTTATTGACATAGCAATTTACAACAATCAGGTCTTTACTGGTAAGTGTAAAAAAAGAGTTGAACAGCGCAAAAAAGGATGACTTGTTTTTTGCTATACACTTCTGAGTTAACATATCCAGTTCGTCATATATATTGTCTATTACAACCTGTTCAGCCATAATAACAGGCTGCTTGTTTTTTATATCCAACTGTTTGCAACGTTTATGAGAATCATTAATATATTTGACCAGCAAGACTATATAACCCCCCTTTACCAGAAATCTTCAAAGAATTTTATCCCTGAAAGATATAATTTGTCTTCTTTTCTAACCCAAATATCCACCTGAATCGAATTTTTTGAGTAATTATCCGTCATTCTATACCTTAGCCTGACTTCAAGATTGTCCCTTCCTGTTTCACAAGCAATTAGTTTTAAATTGGCCATATCGGAATATTTATCCCTTGTGCCCTCTATGTAATATGTAAATTCGCTTACACTTCCCCTCTTCTTAAGAACTTCATATGCACTCGAATATATATCCTGATACTTTCCATCAATAATATTTTTAACTATTCCATTTGCAAAAATTTTTGCTTCTTCTATGTTTATTGAAGGCTCTTTTTTTTCGTCTGGTTCTTTGATAGAGTTTTTCACGGAATGGAGATTATAAATTACTTCGTCGTCCTTACAAATATTTAAGTCTTTTACTCTCCAATCAAAACCATGCTTAACGAAAATCCACGCTACAACTATATTTACCTGGGAATCATTATCTATTCCGGCTTTAAAATTCACCACAAGTTCTCCGGCTTTTTTTTGTTCTTCATTCTGACTGATACTACTGTATACGGCTTTTGATACTCTTCCGTTCTTACTTACGAATTGTTCGTGTTCCAGGTAAAACTCATCAAAAGTCTTTTGATAATCATCCGTCAGAAAATTATATACTTCCAGATAATTCTGATTTTTTATGCAATCCATTAAATAATTGCATTCAAGTCTAAGCTTTATATAGGCAAAATCCAGGCCATATATAAGGATCGCAAACAAAAGTGCTATTGATACTATCAACCCTAAATACGCTATTATTTTCTTTTCTTTTAGATGCATTGCCCAACCTCTTGCATATTCAATATCTTTTTGTTCCTATAGAATCTGTACCTGGAGTTACACAGGACATAATGATTAATGCCTATCAGAATTTTTTCCGGATAACATAATAAATCAAGTAAAATGTAATTACCACTACAGCTAAAACATACTCCCTTATCATCAAGTAGTAAACTAAAACAATTATATTTATTATTATTGAAACTGCAGAAAAAATCTTACTGCCGGAAATAGAATACCTTGTACCAAACTTTTTAGTAAAGAGTTTTTGGGAAACATTAGATAATAAAATTGACATAAGAAGCACAACCATCAAGCTGATATAAGCATTTACTCCCCAAAATACAATCCACAACCCCAATAGTAAACTTAAACTGACTACATTAATTATTCTAATCAGATCAAGTACAAGTATATAACTTTTTCTATCTCTTTCCATATTTTTTACCTGCTTTTGTTACATGAACCTGTTACAGCTCTTAAAATAATGCAATTATCATACCAATATTGTTGATAAATGTCAACTTTGTTATTTAAAATATTTAAAAATTAAAAAATCCACCTTTCGGATGATATTCAGCATTTAGAATTAGTGTTAATATTTATGTCATTATCAGTAAAAGGGGGAGAAAAATGTACAGTATAAGAAAAAAAACAGCAGTTCTGATGTTCACATTAACCATAGTTTTTATTACAGCATCACTATTACTGGGAGTAGCCTCTGCTGACAAACAAGAAGAAATTAACTGGAAGAGCAATACCAAGAATAAAGAAATAAAAGAGCCCTCCGGAATTAACGGAAATAGTGACTGGTCAAGTGAAACATTTATAAGTGCTGACAAGAATGAAGAAAATAGTGGAAAACAAAGCGAAGATCAAAGTTCGACTAATCCCACTCTTCCAATACTTGCAGGTATAGCGGGTGTCCTGGGGCTGGCACTTATTACCGGTAAATCAAGAAAGCACATAAAAAGTATCCTTCCAAAAGGCAATGGAATTTGGGTTCCAGAAGCCGACAGGCAGTTTGTTATAGATATGATAAACAAGGCTTCAAGCAGGAAATTCCTTATTGACAACAAGGGATTCATAAAAGAAAAAGATGAACCCGAAGATCCTTCAAAGTCAAAGACCTTTTCAGACCTTGTAAGTTCATTGATAAACGGAGACAAATTTGTAGTAATCGGCACCGACACAGGATGGCTGAAATATGACGAACAAAATGGAAATACCGAATGGGTTGAATTTGAAGGCAATAACAGCGGAATTGCAATTGGCGGCAATAATACAGACCAGGTAATCGTAGTATCCGGTAAAGATAATGAAATGAAAGATATCAGCG
>JAAZCB010001281.1 GCA_012513545.1 Clostridiaceae bacterium | reverse complement strand
GGCACTTCTATTGAGAAAAACGGCTCAAACAGAGCTGGCAAAACCATAAACTGTAAGATAATTTGAAAAAGCTACAGGAAAATGATAGCTTTATGGCGAGTAGCTAGAATATTCACGGATTCAGGTAAAAAACAAAAAAACAAAATTTAGGAGGAATTTGCAATGGAAATGTGTTATAATGATGCATTGGTTATGCCAAGCAATTATGTTAGTATTGACAAAACTGAGATGGAATACATTAATGGTGGTTGGGGTATGAAAGAGGCAAAAGCAGCAGTAATGGCATCTTTAGCTGCTGCTATTGGTTTTGTTGCAAAGAAAGCTGTATCAGCAACTATGGTTAAAGTAGCTTTTGGTTTATGTGGTTCAGCAATAATAGCAACAGTTGATGCTGCTATTATTACTGCTTTTGTAAATCCAGCACTTGCAACAACTTGTGCGTTGGGTGCAGCTACCGCTATATTTATTGTAGGAGCTAATAATGGTCTTTGGTGACAAAAGTAAATAATGTAATGTCTTCTTGAATCTTATAAACGTCTTATAGCAATTTATGCTATAAGACGTTTATAAGAAGGTATATCTGTTTTATTACTTTTATGTTTAATTATATATGATTGAGAAGGAGTCTTTGTTTTAGCTTTGCAAATAAACATATATTTTTATAGAAAATTAAAGTAAAGTATAAAGTATATTAGGGAGGGTTATAGGAGGTAATGAATTTATTTGTTTTTATGGGCACATTTTTTTTAATGTTCTTTTTATGCTTTTTTGTCTCAAAAATAGTACTTTTGATGATTGATAAAAAAAGTAATATATTTACATTGTTATATAATTTTATTAAGAGCTCTGAGAAAGAAATGCTTTTTAAAATATTATCATTTACTTTTATGGTTATTATAGCAGGGATAATTAGTGTACTTATAGGTGAAATAAATGCATGTAACTTAGGGATTATATCGGGAATACTAAATGGTATAGTTGACGTAATATTTTCAAGGAAGAACTAATATATAGATTGTAATATTATCTTAAGAAATTAGTTTTACAATAATATCATTTAGGTATTTGAATTTAGTTTATGTAAGAAGAAACTATTGTTGATTGATTATAACTTAAAATTGGAGTATAAAATTTTATATCATTGAAAGGAGAAACATGATATTTTTAGCAGTAACTTTTGCTATATTGGGAATTTCTATGAATATATTACTTGATGATTCTAAGAAAATGTCTTTTATGCTTGAAGAAAAGACAAACTGCAGAGAATATATAAAAGACTTTTTGGGAATAGGAGATGATATTGATGCAATCTTAACAGTTAAAAAGAATTATCAATATAATGTTTTTTTAAATGTATTGGGAATTCCAAACCCTGATTCAAAAAAAATTATTGATATTATATCTGCACTACATGAAGCTGGACATTACAAGATTATTAATCAAAATAGAATTAATATAGAAATATATAGGTTAAGTCAATATTTAATAGCTGTAAATAGGCTTTTTATAATACCTTTAATAATAATTGCATTTCTCTTTTTTTTAAAGATATATGAAATACTCATAATATATTGTTTAGTTGCTACATTAATTAGGTTAGCTATTGGTATTTCAAATGAATACCTAGCAAGTAGAACTGCATACAAGTATTTTAAACACAGAAATATTTGTGAATATACTAAAATAGCAAAAAAATTATATTTTTACTGTTTTTTTAGTCAGTTATTTTTGACTCTTTGTATAGGCTTTTTAATGATAGCATTATATTTTGGAAATATTAAACATTGAATATCATGTTTAATATAGTTCTTACAACTTGAGTTCATTTGATTGGTAAATTAATTAATTTTGGAGGGAGGCTAAAATGAAAAACGAAAAAATTCAAATCTGCTATAACAAGACGTTAAAATTGACTAATGTATTGATTAATGAGATTGATTTAAAAGATAGTGAGGCTCTTGAAAAAGAAGTGTTACAAATGGAAAATTATATTAAAAATAAAGGTGCCCAGCCAATAGGACCACTTATTCAATATACTGACGTTAAAGGCAGAGAAATAGAAGAAGTAAAGTTAACTATCAAACTTTTAAGACAATCAAATATACATATTCATAATCTTGATGCTTCGTATAAAATGGAACCTATAATACGTGTAAAAAACTGTATGTATGCAAGATATACTGGAGAAGAAGACAAACTCAAATTTGCCTACGATAAAATTAACTTGACGGCTTTTGAAGAAGACATCCCACTAAAAGGCGACAGCTATACCATATTTGTAGCTAATAGTGACGAGGGCATAATTGCTGATGTATTTATGGAGCGTGCAGACAATGAGTAAGCAGATTAAAACCCTTGAGCAACTAAAAGACAGCAGGCTGCTTTACGAAAAAAAGATTCATGAACTAGGCTATATTATCATAATAGCAGTTATAGTCCTAATGATTGCAGTTGTTATGTGGGGAATCAGGACTCCCAAAATATATATAATCAAGTCGCCCGGAGCAGTGCAGAGCGTCAATAAAAATTATGTTATGGCACCATACATGGGAAAAATAACAAACATTAACATTGAAGAAGGCATGCATGTTGAAAAAGGGGATGTACTTTTTACTGTGAAAAGTACTGATTTTGATTTACAGGCAAAACAACTCGAAGGAAAAAAGGAGCTGTATTCAGAGCGTATAAGCCAGTTAAGGAAATTGGTTGATTCCATAAAAGATAACAAGAACTATTTTGATGAAAGTGACGAAAAGGACAGCCTTTACTATTTCCAATACCAGAACTACCAGAGCCAGATTGCACAACAAAAAGTAGATGTCGGAATGTTTAAGGCATATAACTATACTGAGGCACAGATAGAAAGTGAAATCGAAAAAAATCAGAATAAAATAACGGAGGTATATTATTCTACCTTAAAAGGTATAGAAGATTCTATATTACAGTACCAAAATGAATTATCTTCTGTCGAACTCCAACTGAGTGCAGTCGGAAGCGGACAGGAAGAGTATCAGGTTCAGGCCAATGCTACAGGAAGGATACATATGCTGGCAGACTATAAAGAAGGAATGGTGGATCAGGCAGGAGCCTCGGTTGCAAATATTGCTTCCGACAAGGATGAATATAAAATTCAGTCTTATGTTAGTTCCGACAATATGGCACGTATTTCTGTCGGAGATAAAGTTAATATTGCAGTTTCGGGATTGGCTCAGACTGTATATGGCACTGTTTCGGGAACCGTTGCAAGGATAGATAGCGATATTACTATTGATAGCGACAACAAATCAAGTTACTTCAAAGTAGATATTATACCCGATAATACATACCTAATCAGTAAAAACGGATATAAGGTCAATCTTTCAAACGGTATGTCAGTTGAAACACGTATACAATATGATCAGGTGACATATTTCAACTATGTGTTGGAATCGCTTGGGGTCTTGACAAGATAGGAGTTTTTAGAAAATGATAAAAAGAAAAATTTATAAGTCGTTATTTCTTTTACTAATAGTTATTCAAATAATGAATATAACAGGCGTTCTTGCTCAAGAGGAGTCTGAGATACCTGCTGTCAGTGAACAACAGGAGAATCAACAACAGGTAAACGACGAAACACCTGTAGACGACGAAGGACAAAAAGAAAAGGAAGAACCTGTTAATACCTATGTTAAAGTAACAGGACTGGATGTAGCCGACTACCAAAAGGAAATGGAAGTAGGAGATAAACAACTTCTGATGGTAACAGTGTTACCTATCGATGCCACAGAAAAGAAGGTTACATATAGTTCAAGCAAAGAGGAGGTTGCTACTGTAAATGAGTTGGGAAGAATCACAGCAGTAAAATCAGGAACTGCAAGGATAACTATTGAGGCTGCTGATGGAGTAAAAGAACAGTTGAATATAAAAGTAAACAAGGTACAATAGATAGGTATTTGCTTTTTTCATAATATCATAT
>JAAZCB010001280.1 GCA_012513545.1 Clostridiaceae bacterium | reverse complement strand
CATATAATTAAAAGATCTATATCACAGAAAAAAAGCTTCTATTGAAAGGTTGTAATGACAAAAATGACATTCAGAGAGCCGTCATGGTTGGATAAACCATTATTCTGGCTTTACCATTTTCAGAATAGATATATCAGAAAAATCATCCGGTCTTTCTTATTGCGAAGACCGGGTGCCGAGCTGTATTCTAAAACATTAAGAATGATATTCGACAAATACCACGGTGTGAAGGTAGGCATGTTTTCATATGGCGCTTTTCACCAGATATTACCTTCGGGTACAGTTATCGGGAGATATTCCTCAATGCCAAGAAATATGCTTGTAATTGAAGGAAGTCATCCTATCGAACATCTCTCATGTCATCCTTTCTTCTTTAATCCCTCTCTGGGATATGTTGATCAATTGCTTATCAAGAGACGATCAAAACTGATCATAGGCAATGACGTCTATATCGGCCTAAACGTAACGATCATGCCACAGGTCACGAACATTGGCGACGGATCTGTCATTGCCGCCGGAAGCGTCGTGGTAAAGGATATACCTCCATTTGCCATAGTCGGCGGCAATCCGGCAATAATTATCAGATATCGTTTCAATCCGGAGACTGTCGAAAAAATTACTGCTTCACCACAGTGGTGGACAAAAGATGTTGACAAAATAAGCAAGGACGAGAAGGAATTCTCAACCTTTCTTAAACCATTTGATCAATTGATAGACCAAGGTTAAAGAATGACGATAGATTCACAATACACAGTCAGAATATTGAAATCTCAATGGGAGATTGAAAAAATAAGAGGTTTCTGGGAAAATATTGAGTATCATCCAAATACTGACATTGATCATTATTTAACAGTAATAAATTCTCTGGATAAAATTATCAGCCCATACATCATTCTTTTTAGTATTAATGGACAGCCGAAGGCATTGGCTGTTGGACGTTTAGAGAACAAAGATATGGATATCACATTTGGATATAAAACTTTATTCAAAGTAAAAACAACATGCCTGACAATTCTATATGCCGGTCTTTTAGGAAACTGGTCGAAGGAACTTTATAATATTCTGGTCAAGGAATTAATGGATGCGTTACGTTCTAGGACATCTGATATAGTTTGGTTTAATCTGTTATATATGGAAGCTGATTTATACAATATTACCAGACAATTACCAAATTTTTTTTGCCGTGATCATGTTATTGCCAGAACCCCCCATTGGAAAATGACACTTTCGAATACCTTCGATGAGTTCATGAAGAAGATGACGTCTAAACACAGGTATTGGTTAAACAGGTTGCCCAGAGTTCTTGAAAAAGATTATCCGGGTAAAGTAGAATACAAAATTTTTCGAAACCGTGACAATCTTGAACAATTGTTTAACGATGCAGAACATGTTGCAAAAACCAGCTACCAGCGCGGTATCGGAGCGGGGTTTATTGATAACAGTCTGATGCGCCAACGTTTCATAATGTATGCTGATAAAGGGCATCTGCGTGCATATCTATTGTATGTTGAAGGCAAGCCTTGCGCTTTCTGGATTGGCACACTATACAAAAATGTATTCTATCTAAACTTTACCAGTTACAATGCTGAATATAAACGTTATGAACCGGGAACAATCCTTTTTATAAAAATGATTCAAGATGTTATAAATGAAGGGGCATCAGAAATTGATTTTGGTTTTGGGGATGCTTTTTATAAGCAACGGTTTGGCAATCAACAATGGGATGAATCTTCGACGTACATCTACGCCCCGACAATAAAGGGAATTCTTACAAATCTGACTCGCTCCGCAACCATTATTCCATACTTGTACATCAGGAACATGGCCGCGCGAAAAAACATCCTCCAGCGAATCAAAACCGTTTGGAGAAATAAACTTCGCAAATAAATATTATTAATTGTCCCGCCTTATGCTTGACTTGACAGACAGTGTATAAGCAAGTCTCACCTGAATCATCTCTTTCAACTACCGAGTAGCATCGGAAGCAACTTGAAACCTTTGCACATTGATCGAATTGTCATTTCAGCCGAAAGGAGAAATCTTTTAACAACACAATATAAAAGAAAGATTTCTCGTCGCTTTGCTCCTCGAGATGAAACGAAGGTCATTATGCAAAGGTCAACTTGCTGTTGTCCGTAAAATTCACAATCGTTGTCGCAATACTTTACAAGACCAGTAAAAGCTCCAATATGGTAACCGTGCTGAATAAGACAACTTTGTATCACAATGTAAGAGTCGGAATAGTTTACATTTTATGTTTTTTAGTCAAGAAATATCGGCCCTGTTACATCAAATAAAAAATATTT
>JAAZCB010001279.1 GCA_012513545.1 Clostridiaceae bacterium | reverse complement strand
TCGTCCTGCATGGAATCCGGGATCCAGGGCACAATTTGTCTGGCTACCATGCTAAATTCATTGCATTCAAGAATTCCTTTCCAGGAATCAGGGTCCTGCGGAGGCATAAATCTTTCAGCTTTGGCATAAGGAATACCTTTGAAGGCAAATAGGCTATCTTCCATACTTCCGGATATCTTACCTGAAGTGGTTTTAACAACCGGATTTTGGGTTGTTCCCGGGTTACACCCCAATAAACAAAACAGGATGGTAATTAAAAAGAGGGTTGTCAATTGTCTCATGGTAATGTAGTTAGTTTATGTATAAAATAATTTACGGGTTTTGATGCGTTTGCAGGCATTTGTAAATCGATGGTAATTGTTTAACAGATATGAACTATTTATTTTGAAATAGTACTTCAATAAGTTCATCATCCGGTGTCAGAGAAACTTTTTTCTCCAGGTCAAAAAAGTAAATACCGAAATCACCCTTATATTCCCAATTACACCATGCAATATTATTTTCCTCAAATGCAGAAATTAAGTCTGAATAGTATTGAAGTCTGTCTATTCTTTCAACTGTTGGCAGGCAGCCGAATTCCCCGCAATATAACTGCAGATTTTTGGTCCCGGCATATTCAATGCCCGATCTGAATACTTCTATGAGCCTCTGTTTATCAAAATATTCTCTTGAATCTGCTATCTCCTTTACCAATGCAACATCTGAAGTATCTACATATTTCATGTAATCTTCATTTGTAATAATCTGGCCGGGATAATGGACCGGACCTTTATAATTTTGTGCAGGTGTCCAGTTTGCCAGGTAATGGGTAAAAGCTATGGGCGTATAGGTATGAAAACTTAGTATAATATTTTTATCATTTTCAGGCAATTTCAGATATTGCAGATTAGAAGCTATCTGCCACATATTCGGGCCCACGATAAGCACCCTTTCAGGTTCTTTTTCACGGACAGCAGCTATGGCTTTATTAATTAACCTGTTCCAATCCTCATGTTCAGGAGCTACTGCCTCGTTCAGCAGTTCATAAGCAACCATGTCGACAGGATAAGTGTGCAGGCTATCCGATAGTTTCATCCACAGGCCTACAAAATTTTGCTGCGCCACGGTGTCCTGCCACAAGGTATTATGGCCCCCCTCTTTTGCAGCATTAAAATGATGTGCCCGTATAATGTGCAAATCAACAATTGCCCTTAGGTTGTATTTTTCGCACCAGTTCAGACAGTTTTTTAAACACTCAAAGGCTTTCTCTACAGGGGCCCCGTTCTGGTCCCACATTTCCGCTTCATCAACAGGGATCCTGACATGATCGTACCCAATGCTATCGATAAATCTTATATCCATTTCATCGATATAGGTATACTTGGGTTCCCATCCAAAATCCTGAGATAACCAATGACTAAGATTCACGCCTCTCTTTATCTCAAATCCTGAAGGGTTCATGGCATTTTCTGAAGCTGATTGTTTACATGAAACCATTGCAAAAAGAGCCATGACCATCAAAACAAACTTCGAATTCCGGATAATTTTATAAATGTTCATATAGATATTTTTTTATTAAGTTACATACTATGTTTCTGCATGTTTGCGAGAAAACCCGTTTGCGCCTGATCCTTTTTACATGTATATCCTCCCTCATTCATTCAACTTCCAATATACAAAAAAATGTTTTAAAACCGGTTGACCGGTATGCAGGACAATAAATACCTTGTGATTAAAGATAAATATGTATGAAAATAATAGGTATGGAATTATATAGCAAATCCGAATCAATATGTTTTTAGTTTTCCACATTCATGGTTTTATCTCTATCGGTGTGCCAATCTTTACATTTTCATATAATTCATCAATTTCTCTGTCAGTCATTGCGATGCAACCTAAAGTCCAGTCAAAAAGCAGATGAAATCGACCTATCCACCCGAATCCGTTTTTAATCCCATGAATTTTAATCGATCCGCCTGGACTCTTACCAATCGACTCCGCATGCTTTGTATCAATTTCGTTTGGGTATGAAATCCCAATATTTTTATAGTATCCACTATTGGGATTTTTATCATTGATTACATACAATCCTTCCGGGGTCTTTTTATCCCCTTCGTATTCCTTATGTCCTTTTGGAACTCGTCCAAGTGAAATTTTATATGATTTTATTATCTGATTATTTGAAATCAAATCAAGTCTCCGTTTATGCTTAAATACTTCAATCTTATCAATTGAAACAGACTTGTCAAGTGGTTTAAATGGTCTAAAGTAGAAAATCAATCCGTAACCAATTAATCCAAAAATCAAAGTCAATATGATGTGTTTAATCTTCATGCAGGTCGCTGGTTATATGGGGCTTACAACACCTTATATATACACATCCTCCCCTCATCTATTCAACTTCCAGCCCGGTAATTGCATATGGCCGGCTGTCAGCATGCTTTAATTATTGAATGTCAATATACCCATTTTTTATTTCAAGTCTCCACATATACCAACTGTCAACAGTTTTCTTCTTAATCATGCCGGCTTTCCAGGTTTTAATTGTCTTAAAAAACTCAATTAATTCAGTGTCTAAACTATCATCTCCTGATTTTGTAACAACATGAAATCCACCGCCTATCTCTCCATTGCAATTAACAGCGAATTGTATTGCACATGTTGATTCAACACCTGGATTTTGTTTGGCAAATGATACTGCTTTATTCAGTCGAATTTCAATTGAGTCAATAGATTCTATAGGCCTGGCTCTTTTCTCCATTAAAAAATAAACATTGTTTTGTTTGCAGACATTATCAGGATTTACGCCTTCTGCACTCATGATCATTTGTCCAAATGATTGAAAACCAATAAGAAAAAAAATTGAGAAAGAAATTAATTGTTTCATAGTTAAATGTATTAGCGTTTTATCTTTTTTTATGCATGCTAGTATATCGTTCATTAAATAACATATTAATTTAGGG
>JAAZCB010000111.1 GCA_012513545.1 Clostridiaceae bacterium | reverse complement strand
TTAAGCAAAAGCTTATGGACCATAAAAGGAAACCTGTCAGGAGATGGCGAGTCAATTCCTAAAATTTTTATCTTTTTTTCAATAAGCATGAAGGCAAACTCTTCGTCAATAACTGGTGTATTACTGAAGTATTCCTCCGAACCGAATTTCTCATTCTGTCCTGTGAATAGGAGCAATATGCTGTTTTCTGAAATTTTGTCAGTGTAATCCGTTTTCATCTTTATTACCGGCAGGTTTCTTACATCCAGAATACAGCCTTTTCCAATAAAATTATGAAGAGGGAAATCGGAAGCATATTTGCTGCTTTCAACCAGATGCATTGGAAAATCAATATGTGTTCCCGAGTGCATTCCTGTTTCCAGTCTGTGATAGCAGTATCCATCACGGTCCAATTTTTTTGTATGAAAAAGCCTTGTAGCGTCATCACCGGGATAAACAGGCAGCATATCTATTATTGTATGAGTTAGGTCGATTAGTTCCTCCATGTCTTTATTCTCCTTTAAAACAACATTATATGCCTTTATATATAATTCTTGTCTGAACACAACTATATAATTTATAGTATAATATAGGGCTGTTATTTACTTTAAAAAAAGAAATTTGTTATAATAAAGAAATTTGTTCATACTTTTTTCAATCAGCACCCCAAAAGTAATTCCTGTAATATAGCAAATTATATCACTCCATAAAAAGCCATAGCCAAGTACAAGTCCCCCTATTAAAGTATTTCTCAAAGCATCAATCCAGGCTGAATGATAAAGCTGGCTTGTTTCTATGAATACAGAAAATAAAGCGGCAAATAAAGCAACCTTAAGTACCTGTGCTTTTTTCAAAATAAATCCGGTAATAAAAAACACCATCAATCCCCATAAGGTGTCCCCGGAGTATAGCCTTATAAAATCCGGGAGAAATTGTCCTAGTTTTCTAGAGCATAACCCCAGAAAGATTACAGCTATTATGAGTACAAAATACTTCTTCCTGTCTCTTACAATGTCCATACAAGTCCTGTACCTCATTACAACATAATTTAAATACATCATATCAGATATAATAATTGATTGGAAGGAAAATATATAAATAACACAAAGACTGAGTACTACAAAACAGAAGAGAAAAACTGGCAGTTGTGACAGGACTTTTATAATTGAAATTGGTGATTTGATATCTATGAAAGATACAGATACGCATAGTTTCGATATTGGGTAGTTAGAGTACTTCAACCAGTATTTTTGATGCCTCCTCTGAGCGCAGGGCTATAACTGCACCTCTGATATGGTACGCTACGGGATCTCCTGATGGACTTCTTTGCAAAGCTTCCACTTCGGTTTCGTTAATTAAGCCTAAGTCCAACATTCTCCTTCGCATTATTCCATTGGAAGTGAGTACTTTTACCTTTGCTTTCTTACCCAATGGCAGGTAATTGAGTGGTATAAATTTCTCATTCATGACGAAACCTCCTGTGATGCTTTATGTTAATAATTTTCTTCTCATAAATTGGCTAATAAATTATTTTCTCTACACTAAAATATGAAAAATAAT
This sequence comes from Clostridiaceae bacterium, assembly GCA_012513545.1. The sequence goes on along the minus strand of JAAZCB010000111.1, from coordinate 3,777 downwards.
AATATTGTGTTACGTATACATATGGAATTATTTTTAACTTTTTATGAATACGTAACCTAATTTGTAGAGTAAACATAAGATGTATTAATCTAAGTTTTTGGGATGTGATTTGAATGGATTATAAACAAATAGAAAAGCTTAAATCGGTGATGATAAACCTTTCAAGATATGGCTGCAGGCTGAAAGTACCTTTCTATGGTATTAGTGGGAGAATAGTCGGAGTTGGCTTCAAGCCTTTCTGGACCAGCCCTGTTGATTCGAAGATTGAGAAGCTTGAAATAAACTTCTTGGACGATTTTGGAAAACTGGTTCCTTTTATATTTTACAATATCATTAGTTATGATGTTATCAATAGTGAGGAAAAAGGCAACATTAAAAACGTCAGTCTTGATATTCATGTGTGCTCATTAAACCAAAAAAGGCACGGGGACCCGGTTGAAAAAGTCCGCGTAGAGATGTTTTCCGATAAAGAGGATTGAATCTTAAGTTATAGAAGTCAGCGAACTACTCTTTTGTAATTTCTATCTCGGATAACTGGATATACAGTCTGGCCTCGTCCTTATATTCAGGTTTGACCATATAGTAAATGTAGCTTTCCAGCACACTGACAGGAGGCAGGGAGCGCCCTTCAATCTTAAAATTGCTATAACCCATTGGTACGTATTTCTCATAAATGTCCTTTGGTGTAATATGTGTAGCATATTTGGTAGTTTCATAGAAAAACGGTGTTATTCTTTCGCAGTCAAAAGGTTTATAATACAAAGGCTTGTCAGAACCTCTCCTGGTATGCTCTGTAAGTGCTATTTGATATTTGCCTATGTAATCATAATGTTCTTTTCTACGCTTGCAATTCGGAACGCAGCAAGGATTAATAAGAAATTCACACTTTTCTTTATGTGGGATTCTGGAAAGCTCTTCAAATCTGTTATTCCAGTTATAATCCAGAACAACCAGGCTGTAATCCTTTTCAAGCTCCTCTTTCAGACCTTCTATATCTTCAAGCTGTTTACAGGTTGAACTGATAATTTTATATTTGGGGTAATTTTTCCTGATGTATTCTTCCAGAACAGGAGAAACAACTATAACCTCATTCATACCGTTGTTTCCTATGCGAAGGCACATATTGCAGAAACTGTTGTCGAGATGTTCTTTTGTAATGTGCGGATTTGAAAAAGTATACCGGCAAGGAACCCCACGGGAATTGAACTGATTTAAAACTTCAATCATAAAACTCCTGTCATAGTTGGCTCCGCCAAAAGAACGCCCGCCATTCCACAAGGAAGTCGGAAATGTTCCATAAATTGAACCTACTGTAATGTTTGGCCAAAAATATTCCGGTTTTTTCTTCATTGTTTCAAGAAGTAACAGGTTCAGCTCGAAATTGTTGGCAAAATCAGGTAAATGGAACTTAATACTCATGATAAATACCCTCTTATTAAATAATGAATTTTTTCATGCTAATAATCGTTATAATAACACTATTTTATGATAATTTCAATATGCTGAAGATGCATATATGTAATATTATGGTAAAAACGGGCTTGTAATTTGTTGAAGCAATATAAAATAAACAAATAGATTGCAGTCACTATAATTAATTGTTTGTTTCAGCTTAAAGGATATGGTTGACTTTGTTATCAAACAATCCTATTAAGACTGTATAGCCTGCTTTAATACCTCGCCGATTTTTTCGGTAATAACTATATCTGCACGATTATCATACTGGGTTGCTGATTTGTTTATCAGAATAAGACTGTTTCCCTTGTAGTACTGTATAAGACCTGCTGATGGATAGACAGTAAGGGATGTTCCGCCTATAATAAGTACCTCGCAGTTTTTTATGAATGAGACGGCTTTTTCCAGTGTATCCATATCAAGAGATTCTTCATACAATACCACATCGGGTTTTACAATTCCACCGCAACTGCATTCAGGCAGGTCATTTGATTTAATTATGAAATCAAGATCAAAGAATTTATGACACTTCATGCAATAGTTTCTGTGCACCGAACCGTGAAGTTCGAGGACTTCCTTGCTGCCTGCAGCCTGATGAAGCCCATCAATATTCTGGGTTATGACAGCCTTAAGCTTTCCAAGCTCCTCGAGCTTTGCCAGAGAAATATGAGCATCATTAGGCTTTGCATCTTTAAATATCATTTTACTTTTATAAAAGTCGTAAAACTCTTTTGTATTTCCGACAAAAAAACTGTGTGACAGTATTTCTTCAGGAGAATAGCTGAATGTATTCTTTTCCTGATACAGGCCTGTAGCGGACCTGAAATCGGGAATATTGCTTTCTGTAGACACTCCTGCCCCACCGAAGAAGACTATATTATCGGAGTTTTTAATGATTTCTCTTAATTTACCTATGCTCATATATTCACCTTCTCAAAACTAAGTATTATAAGGTATTTTTGCGTTTATCGTTCAATACTTAATATACCTGAAAAAACAAAAAATTAAAAGCTTATTTTGTTAAACAAAGGCAAACATATTCTATTATTTGACTTCTGTCATAGCAAAAGGAATATTCTTGACACAAAACTGCATATTATTGTATAATCCACTTTAAATATTGTATAATATAAAAGATAAAGAGCAGTGTTTATTGAGTCTATAACGTTTTAAGATATAACTTAATGCTATTTCAAAGGTGGACTGGTGAAAAATGATTAAACTGAATATTAACCTATCTGAAAGAAGTTATCCTATATACATAACAACAGACTATGGTGAAATCGGGAAAACTATTCAAAGCTCAAGACTTGGTGGAAAAATGGTTCTTATAACAGATACCAATGTAGACAAATATCAGTCGGACGATTACATGAAAGCTTTAACAAATTCGGGATTTGATGTAAGCAAATTTGTTATAGAAGCAGGGGAAAAGAGTAAAAATCTTGACACTATAAGGGAAATATACAAATATCTGATTGGTTTGAGGCTTGACAGAGATTCTACGCTTATTGCATTAGGCGGTGGAGTGGTAGGAGATATTACAGGTTTTGCTGCTGCGACCTTTTTAAGGGGGATAAATTTTGTTCAGGTACCGACAACATTGTTGGCGCAATCGGACAGCAGTGTAGGCGGCAAAGTGGGCGTGGATTTTGAAGGAAGTAAAAATATTATTGGCGCCTTTTATCAGCCCAGATTTGTATATTTAAATGTCAACTCCCTTAAAACACTTCCTGTACGAGAACTCAGGTCAGGTCTTGCTGAAGTTGTTAAGCACGGAATAATCCGGGATGCAGAATTTTATGATTACATAGATTACAGTGTTGAGAAAATCTTTGGGTTTGATGAATCTGTACTTCAGTACATTGCAAAGGTTAATTGCTCTATAAAAGGAAGTGTGGTTGAAAGGGATGAGAAGGAAAGTGATTTAAGGGCAATCCTTAATTTCGGACATACCATAGGACATGCAATAGAGACAGTTATGAATTTTGAGCTTTTGCACGGGGAGTGTGTTTCATTGGGAATGATAGGGGCCTTTAGAATGGCTCAGTATTTGGAAATGATTGATGAGGAGAAAGTTGAGAGGGTTAAGAATACCCTTATTAAGATAGGTCTGCCTGTAAAGCTTGAAAACATTGATGTTGATAAGGTATATAAACAGATGTTTTTTGATAAGAAAGTAAAAGGCAACAGGCTTAATTTTGTTCTTCCAAGAAAGGAAATTGGAGTAGTTTTGCAATGTGTAATTGATGATGAAGAGCTTATTAAAAAAGCAATTGCATCACTCGGAAAATAAGACTAGGGGATAATGATATGGGTATT
>JAAZCB010001278.1 GCA_012513545.1 Clostridiaceae bacterium | reverse complement strand
TACAAGCCTTATTATATCAGTCCTAAATTCGTCATTATACCGGTTACCCTTATTTATCATGTTTATCTCCTCCACAGGTTTATTTTACCCTAACTTACCTGTGTCCGGCAAATCGAGTATACCGCAGATCTTTATTGTCATCCTGTGAGAAAATTGAAATAAAAAGTACAGAAACTAAAAAAGCTTCTGATCTTGTATTGTAATTACCCTACTAGGCCTAACTGGAGCATCTATGTTATCTACTGAAAAGTAATTCTGAAAGCTGCTTATATAAATGCTTTTAAGAGTTTAGTTTGATATGCTAAATTCAGCTATCACAAAAAAATTTTAAAACCTCAAAGGTATTGGTTTAAGCCAATTTAAACTTTACTTTTCAGTACAGAACACGGATGCTCTCCATTAGGCCTAAATAGAAATATACAAATTCCAGAATTGATTTTTGATATGGCCTTTTTATATTAATTAATGGGAAATAATGTATTGTTGGGGGTTTTTACACGAATCTTGGCCAACCCCCAATATGCTGTAATTTCAGTGGGTGAAGATAATAGTTATGGACACCCGGACAATTTGATATTAAACAGATTAAAAACTTTTGGAATAGAAGTATTCCGCACTGATAAGTCAGGAACTATTATTGCAACATCTGATGGAGAAACAATTAAGCTTGATAAGAAAGCCTCAGCTATAAAGGAAAACGCTCCTCCAACACCGGCACCTAGAGATATAGAGATACAAACAACAACAGTTGTTAATGTAACACCCACAACGACTCCAGAACCTATTCCTACGATCAGTCCAACACCAGAGCAGATAAAATCAGAAAATGCTTTGCCACAAGTAGTTTACATAGGAAATAAAAATACGAAAAAATTTCATAGAAGCTCCTGCAGCTCTCTTCCATATCCAAAGAACCAGGTTATTTTTAATAGTAGAGAAGAGGCAATAAACGCAGGTTATGAAGCATGTAAAAGGTGTAACCCATAAAAGGAGGCTTATACATGAGGATTATAATTGATAGGTTTGAAGGTAATTTTGCAGTTGTGGAACTTGAGAATAAAACGATGGTTAATATGCCAGTAGAATTGCTGCCGGCAGAAGCAAAAGAAGGTTCTATTCTAAGAATTGCAATTGATCCCGATGTAAAAGAGGATAAAAAGAAAGAAATTCAGAAATTAATGGATAGTGTTTGGGAGTAGGTGGAGAGATGTTTAAAGTACCTTCTGGAAAAGTCCCATTAAAATATCAGTCAACTAAATTTGATTGTGTTCCAATAGTTTTTTTAAATGCTTTAAATTATCTATTTGATACACAAGAAATACCACCTGAAGTAATTCAAAGAATTATGCTGTACTGTTTAGATACTATTAGCAAAAACGGTGAATACGGAAAAAGAGGTACAACGGGATTAGCATGTGAATTTATTATTCAATGGCTCAACCAGTATTCTAAAAGAAACAATGATTTTTGCTTAGAATGTGAATATATAACAGGCGAAGAAGTACATTTACGCAATAATAATAAACTTGTAAGATACATTAATGGGGGTGGTGTTGGATTGTGTTCAGTTAGTTCTGATAGGACAGGCAAAATGTACCATTATTTATTATGTACAAAAGCTGACAATAATTATCTCTATTTTTTTGATCCATACTATCGTCATCAGCACTATAGAAAACCTGACAGCGATTATTTAGAATGTATAAGAGACGAGTGGAGCTATAATTTGAAAGTATCAAGGGAAAGATTAGATTTAGCTACATATGAAAAATATTCTTTTGGACCTATAGAATACAGAGAAATCTGTTTAATTAAAAGAAGTTTTTAAGTATATTTTAAGGACTCAAGATCATTTAAATAGTTGAAAGAACTTTCACTTTCAATTAACAAATTATTTCCTACGCTTTAAATGCTTTAATGATAGGTTTTATTCTATTGTGTATATTATACCTACAACAAAATTATTTGCTTTTATATGTTTCAAAAACGACCGTTATATGAAACATATTTATCAGATGAAGTAATCATATCTCTGAAGGTGTTTTTTGTTTCATTAAACGTATCACATTCTTATTAAGTTTTGGTACATTTATGGTACAATTAAATAAAATATTAATGGATGTGATTATATATGTTAATTGGTTATGCAAGAGTTTCCAATATCGAACAAAATCTTGATAGACAATTGGATTCTTTAGTTTCTTATGGTATAGATAACAGAAATATTTATAAAGAAAAATTATCCGGTAAAACAAAGAACAGACCTGAATTAATCAGGATGATCGATGAGCTTAAGCTTAATGATACGGTTGTAGTTACCGATATTACCAGGATAAGCAGGAGCACAAAGGACTTACTTGATATTGTTGACCAGATTAAAAACAAAGGTGCGTGTATTAAAAGCCTTAAAGATACGTGGCTTGATACTACCAGTAATAATCCTTATAACGAATTTCTCCTTACTGTTATGGCCGGGTTGTCTCAATTAGAGAGAGATCTTATTTCTCAAAGAACAAAAGAAGGTTTAGCTGCAGCTAAGGCGAGGGGTAGAAATGGTGGAAGGCCTTCAAAGAGAAATAGCAAGGCAAAGCTTGTTGAAACATTAGCTTCAAGTAATTATAAAATTAAAGATATTATAAAAGAAACTGGTTTAAGTCGGACAACAATTTACAGAGTATTGTCTGAACAGTAATCAACTCCCACTAAGGTAATAAAACTTTTGAAAATAGAAGAATAAAACCCTGGAACAAAAAAACAAAAATGTTCTATTACTTTAGGTATATTATATAATGAAAAATTGAGTTAAATCGGGAAGGATGAAATTATGAATGTAAACATTAAATTTTTATTTGTATTACTAATACTTTCAATAGTATTTTATTACATTCTTTATAACTTAAGAAAGATAAAATATCGCAATCTTAATTTGTATTTAATAAGGGATGGTAATCTAAATTTATATATGACAGAAATCGAAAAATATTTAAGAAAGGTTAAGCGTAAAGAAATAAAAAGAATGCTTTTATCAAATAAAGTTACTGGTTTGATATATAAAGGAAGCTTTCAGGATGCTTTAGATATACTGAATTCAATTGGGGACAGATTTAAAAACGAAATTTGGAAGGTTCAGTACTATTCAAATTACATATTAATACTAACTCTACTTGGGAGAGTTGACGATGCAATCAATATGTATAAAATTAATAAGGACCTTTTTGATAGTTTTGAGCAAAATAGAAAATACAAGTTTTTCAAGGAATCATTACAGAAATTAAGAGGAGCTATTAAATTTTATCAAGGAGAAATTGCAGAAAGTAAAATAATTTTTAAGGGATTATTATCAGAACAAAAATACAAATTACATAATGCAATGAATCATTATTATTTAGGTTTGATTGCTGAAAAAGAAAACGATATGGAAAACAGCAAATATCATTTTAAGAAGGCACAAGAATTGGGTAAAGGAACATTTTTAGAAAATGTCTATTAATTGAAGCTCTCAAGTGTATCATTTGAAGTTTCACTAGTTAATTGTCTATTGTATTTTGGCAAATCAAAGTAGTATAATAATAGAAAGATTTAAGATTAGCAAGCAATGGAAGTGTTCCCACACTTCCACAAAAATTACAAAACAGCTGTAGCCGTTTTTGTTATTTTTAACTTTTGGGGTAGCCCCCAATCCCCTGAAAACCATAAAAGCAAATATTGGAGTTGATCATTATGGCGAACAGATCAAGGGATATTGAACTTAAAGTTTTCTTGTCTGAAGAGGAAAATGAACTTCTATTAAAGAAAATTGAGAGAGCCGGTACAAGAAACAAAAGCGCATATGTGCGGAAAATGATTCTTGATGGAATGATAATAAAAACAGATTTTAAAATTTTAAAAGAGCTGTCTTATGAGATAAATAAAATCGGTATAAACATTAATCAAATTACAAAACAGTTGAATGAGATGCAGAATATATGCAGTGAGGATATTAAAAATATAAAAAATATGCTACAGTCAATAAACCAAAAACAGAAAGAAACATTATCACTATTTATTAGCGAGCTCAGATAAAGGGGTTGAACAGGTATGGCAACAACAACACTTTTAAGGATTAAATCAGCGGGTACAAAATCTATCAGCCATATCTTAAAGGATAGGACGGAATATATTGAGAATAATAAAAAGACTAATAATAAATATTTGGTGTATTCGTATAATTGTACTCCTGAGACGGCTTATTTGGATTTTACGGCATCCAAGATTTTATATAATGAGTTTAAAGGTAATGAAACAAAAAAGCAGGATGATGTTTTAGCTTATCATATACGGCAGGCATTTAGTCCGGATGATAATATTACACCTGAGAAAGCTCATGAGATTGGCAAAAAACTTGCAGACCAGTTTACCAAGGGTAATCATGAATATGTTATAGCTACACATGTAGACAAGAAACATATTCACAATCATATTATTTTTAATTCTACAACAATTGATTGTACACGAAAATTTAATAATTTTTATAAATCTACTTATGCGTTAAGGAAGATAAGTGATAAATTATGTGAACAATACAGTCTTTCTGTAGTTACACCTAAGACAGAAAGAGGTCAGCATTATAAGGAGTGGCAGGAAGATAAAAAGGGTGAAAGCTGGAAATCGAAATTAAAAAGAAATATAGATAAGTGTATTGAGTGCTCTCCTGATTTTGATCAGTTTAAGAATAATATGCAGAATTTGGGTTATGAAATCAAGGAAGGAAAGCATATTGCATTCAGAGCAAATGGACAAGAAAGGTTTACCAGGGCAAAAACTCTTGGGGATATGTATACTGAGCAAAGTATTATCAAGCGCATAGCTGAAAGATCTATGCCTGAAGATAAATGTATTACTACTAAAAAAATGAAAAATAAGCTCATTGGAGATGTAACAAGGGTAAAAAAAGTTCCTATAACTTTAGAGAACAGAGTAATGATAAATGTCAGAAAGCAGCATATAAAAGATGTTAAGGAACTGGCAAATACTCTTTTATTGTTAAGACAGGAAAGTATAAATAAAAAAAGTGATTTTGAATCAAGAATAGAAGAATTACGAAGTCGGATATCCAGGATAAAGGTGGATATTAAAAGGCTTGATGATAAAGTTTCAGAGTATAGGGAGATTGCGAAGTATTTAGCTACTACAAGCAGGAATAAAGACGTTTATTATCGATATGAAAAATGTAATCCATTCAATAAAAAAGGTTTTTACAGTAAGCATGAAGGAGATATTCTTTCTTATGAATATGCAGCAAAAAAGCTGTCTGAAATGAATATAGATATTGCAACTCCTTTTGACAAAGTTATTTGTAAGGCTAATGAGTTTATCAATAAAGCTCAGGAGTTAAAAAAGGGACTTCATGCTATTGAAAATCGAATAAAAGATATCAGAGTTGCTAGAAAGAAAGTGGATCATTTTTTAAATGCAGATACTTTTAAAACATTGAAAATTCAACAGCTTAGAGAACAAAGATATAATATTTAAAGCTCTTTCGATTGTGGGTTATAAATATTTAAGGTTTAAGTGTTTTTGCTTCGATGTGAATTTGATGCAATTCAGATACTGGGGGAGACAGCTACGATACTGACTCTAAAAAGGAGAGTGAATAATAATGTTTATATTGGACAAGGAAGCAAATAGAATAATAAAAATAGAGAGTAAAACCTTTCATGACTTTGGATTTAGAGAACGTGAGCACCTCCAGGAGTGGATTGCAAAATATCCGGAATGTTTGGGAGAAGAGCTTCTTATTATACAAAAGGAGTTTGATGGTTTTAATGATACTAACGAAAGACTTGATTTGCTTGCTATTGATAAGACCGGTTCACTTGTAATAATTGAAAATAAGCTTGATGATACTGGCAAGGATGTAACCTGGCAAGCGTTAAAATATGTATCGTACTGTTCTACACTAACGAAACAACAGATTAAAGAGATATATCAGGTATATTTGGAAAAATATTTACCGGGTGAAACAGCAGAAGAAAATATTGTAGATTTTTTTAATGGCAAGCCATTTTCTGAAATATCATTAAATGAAAATGACCAACGCATGATACTTGTTGCAGGCAAATTCCGTAAAGAGGTAACATCAACAGTAATGTGGATGCTTAATCACGGAATTAGAGTTCAATGTTTTAAAGTTACACCGTATGAGTATGATAAACAAGTATTGCTTGATATGGAGCAGATAATACCTGTAAAAGAAGCAGAAGAGTATATGATTAAAATGGCTGATAAAACAAGGGAAGAGATGGAAGTTAAAGAAACCAATCAAGGAATTTTTGAACTTAGAAAAGAATTTTGGACAGAATTACTTAATAGGTTTAATACAGTATCTCAGCAATATAAAAATGTAAGTCCTGGAGTTGATCATTGGTTATCCAGTGGTTCGGGTGTAAGTGGTTCTGCATTCAGTTTTGTAGTAACTAAAAGTTATGCCGGTGTAGAATTACTTATAAATAAAGGATCGAAAGAAGAAAACAAGAAAATATTTGATAAACTGTATTTAGAGAAAGATTCTATTGAAGCTACATATGAAGCAAAGCTAATATGGGAAAGACTGGACGATAAAAAATCAGCACGAATCACTGACAGGCTTTATAATGTAGACATTACAAATCGCAATGATTGGGATAAAATAAAAGATTTTTTATGTCAGGCTATGGTTAAAATTGAGAAGGCGATTAGAGAGCCGCTTAAAAAGGTTGCAAGTAGCAGATAGAAAAGATATTTAAACACATTATAGTTGGAAAAGGATACAAGACAACTTATTATATGAGTAAATTTTTGATTGCCAAAAAGTTTAACAAGAATTATGAATATTGTATATCCTACAATCCGGTCAATTGATTTTAATAAAGAATATATCCAATGTTTACAGAATTGTTTACAAAAATGTTTACATCAATTATTTATTATTTTCTACAATTTATATATAATATTACTGACGTACATAAAAACAGAGGGACTAGAGATGTCTAATTTTGCTTTCTTAAAAGACAAATGGCCTAATTTGGCTAAAAATGGCCATTTTGCAGAAAAATATTTATATAGAGATACAAATTCTTCACTGTTTAAAATGCGTCTATTCTCTGAAGAGTTAATAGATTTTGTTTTTGTTGCATTAAAACTTCCTGTGCCGGTTGAATCAACTCAAGTTGAGAAAATAAAGATCCTGTCTCAAGCAAATGTTGTAAAGCCGGCTGTTGTAGACTTGTTCCATTTGGTAAGAAAAATTGGAAATAAGGCAGCTCATTCAAATTATAATGATATTAAAGATGCTTCAGAGTGCCTTAAGAGCATATATAAACTGTCGTGCTGGCTTTATGTAAAGGTGACGGCAGACAGAACGTCTATTCCTAAAGAGTTTATCTGGCCTAAAAAGTCTGAAAAGAAAAGCTCAGCAAAAACCGTTGTTGATATCGACACCTATAAAAAAGAAGTTGAAGAGCTTAAAAAGTCTCATGAAAAAGAGATTTCTCTATTAAAAGAACAATTGCAGTCATCCCAAAAAGCTCCTGAAAAAGTAGAAAAGGAGCTTGAAATAATAACAAATGAACTTGGAATGACTGAGGATGAGACAAGAAAAAAGCTTATTGATTTTATGCTTAAAGATGCGGGCTGGAATGTAGGAAATACCGAATTTGTAAAGGTTGAATATGTTGTGCCGGACCCTACAACGAAATCTGGAAAGGGAAAAGCTGACTATGTCCTTTTTGATAAAAAGGGGAAACCTGTTGCTGTGATTGAAGCAAAGAAAACTTCAAGAGATGCTGTTGTTGGCAAACACCAGGCGAAGATATATGCCGATGGTGTAGAACAGATCTACGGTATAAGACCTGTTATATATTATACCAATGGCCATGAAATATACATGTGGGATGATAAATATAGCGAGCCAAGGCAGATATGGGGATTTTATACCCTGGATGATCTGGAATATCTGTTTTTTCAGCATGAAAACAAAAAATCACTTTCAAGTGTTGAATTGGATGTAAATATTGCAGGACGTGCTTACCAGATTGAAGGAATTAAAAGAGTGTTTGAAAAGTTTGAGAGAGGCATGAGAAATGCCCTTATGGTTATGGCAACAGGAACCGGTAAAACCAGAACCGTAATATCATTAACAAAAGGTATGATGCAGGCCAATTGGGTAAAACATGTTCTTTTTCTTGCTGATAGGGATGAGTTGGTCAGACAGGCAAAGGAACAAAAAAACAGTTTTAAGGTTTTTATGCCTGAAGTGCCATCGACAAGAATTACATCGGCAAGCAGTGACGTAAGAGAAGTAAATCTATACTTTTCAACTTATCAGACAATGATCAATCATTATGATAAGTTCAGTGTCGGTTTTTTTGATCTGGTAATATGCGATGAATCCCATAGGAGTATTTATAATACTTACAGGGATATAGTAGAATATTTTGATGCATATATTATAGGATTAACTGCAACACCGGTTAATTTTATAAACAGGAATACCTTCAATTTGTTTAAATGTGCGGATGGGGATCCTACTTTTTACTATTCTTTTGATGAGGCTTGTGACCATGTGCCTCCCTACCTTTTAAGACCTAAGAAAATTGATGCAACTACTGATTTTTTAAGAAGGGGTATAAAATGGTCCAACTTATCTGAAGAGCAGCGTAAACTGTTGGAAGAGGGTGGATTTGACGAAAACCAGATTGATTTCGACAGAGAGCAATTGGAGGAGTTTGTAACCAATGAGGACACAAATAGGTTTATTCTGGATAACTTGATGAACAACGGTATTAAAGTCGGTGAAACAATTGGAAAGTCCATTATATTTGCTAAAAACATAAGACATGCAAAGCTTTTGATGGAACTATTCGATGAAATGTATCCACAGTATTATGGAAAACTTGCAGCTATAATACATTCGGAGATTGAGAAAAAGGAAGATCTCTTAAACAGTTTTAAAGAAGCAGACAGGCCAAGAATTGCAATATCGGTAGATATGCTGGACACCGGTGTGGATGTTCCTGAGATTGTAAATCTTGTATTTGCCAAACCTATATATTCAAAAGTTAAGTTTTTGCAGATGATAGGCCGGGGAACACGACTGTGCCAGGATTTATTCGGAAAAGGTGTGGACAAGAAGCAGTTTATAGTGTTTGACCATTGGAAAAACTTTGAGTTTTTTGATGAAAAACCGGATGGTGTTATTCCGGCTGTAACCAAGACGTCCATTCAGATCAGGTTCGAAAGAAGAATTGAACTTCTAAGGATATTTAACGAAAAAAATGATCCGGATAAAAAAGCCGATATGATAAAGCTTATTAGAGAAGATATAGCTGCATTGCCTGAGAAGTCCGTTGCAGTGAGGAAACAATGGAAAACCCTGGAGTGGTTGAAGCTTGATCAGAACTGGGTTGTTATAAACCAAAACCTTCTTGATAAACTTTTAAAAGAAATTGCGTCGCTTATGCAATGGATTGACAGCGAAGGGGATAAGATTGCTATCTGGTTTGACAATCAGATGTACAAAATGCAGATTTATAAGATTAATGCTGACAAGAGATTAGCTGAGCATATTCTCAATACTATTTATGAGCTGTCGAGGTTACGGTTGAACCTGAATCATTTTAACGGTTTGAGGGATTATGTGAAGAGTCTTATAAATGAAAATATCTGGCACCAGGCAAAATATGAGGATGTTGAAGAGGCAAGAGTTAGGCTTCGAGGACTGATGAGGTACAGGAGTGAAAATCCGGCTGCTTCTTATATAAGACTTGATATAAAGGATGGTGGATATATTGTAAGAGAAGTTTATGAAACCTACAGTACAAGTTCTAGCAATATGGAACCTTATGCAGATAGGGTAAGAAAAGCTCTTGAGAGTGAAATGAACATGCAGCTGGTTATACATAAAATCCGTAAGGGAGAAATACTTACTGAGAGCGATATAAGCTCAGTTTATGAAATATTTAAATCAGGGAAAATAGAATTTACTATTGAAGAATTGTCTGAAAAGACCCATGTAAAAAAAGATGATTTGGTTGGCATTTTACGTATGTTTGTAGGTGTGGATGAAAATGAACTAAATAAGAGATTTGACGATTTTGTAAGAGGTCATAATAAACAATTATCGGCTACCCAGATAAAAATCGTTGAGATGATAAAGAACGATATTATTAAGAATAAAGGGATTTCATTCGCCGCGCTGTATGGACCGCCGTATACAAATATAAATCATGATGGATTTGATGGATTATTCAAGGGTAAAATCTCGGAAGAAGTAATTGAATTGATAAAACCATATAAGGTAGAACTGGAGGAAATGCATGCTTAGTAGTGATTTAATAAGTAAGATTAATACATTATGGGATAATTTCTGGTCAGGAGGAATTTCAAACCCTCTGACAGTTATTGAACAGATTTCATATTTGCTTTTTATAAAGAGGCTGGATGATAATGACGCTGCAGCAGAGAAAAGGGCAGCAAGAATTGGGATAAAGCACAAGTCTATATTTGAAAATGATGAAGAAGAAAAAGATAAAAAAGGTGACAAAAAAGATGGTCTAAAGATAGATAAAACCAAATGCAGATGGTCTTTGTTCAAGCATTTTAACTCTAAGGAAATGCACGATAATATGGTGGTTAATGTATTTCCGTTTATAAAACAAATAGGAGAGGGAACAAGTTTTGGAGCTTTTATGAAGGATGCAATTTACCATATTCAGAAGCCAAGCTTGTTGTATGAAGCAGTTCAGCTTATCGATGGAATAAATATGGACGATACGGACACCAAAGGTGACCTTTATGAATATATGCTCAATAAAATTGCAACAGCGGGTATGAACGGCCAGTTCCGGACACCAAGGCATATCATAAAGATGATTGTGGAGCTCATAGACCCTTCGATTGATGATGTTATTTGTGACCCTGCCTGTGGAACTGCCGGATTTCTAATGGCAAGTGCCGAACATATATTGAAGAAGTATACAAATCCTGAAAGTGTGTTTACAGATGAAAATGGCGTTTTACATGACAAAATTGGAGATAAGCTTGATGGACAAGGATGGGAGAAGTTTAAGAAGGATTTGCTGCATGGAAGGGATTTTGATAGTTCTATGCTTAGAAT
>JAAZCB010001427.1 GCA_012513545.1 Clostridiaceae bacterium | reverse complement strand
GAACACATCTTCGGGATGGGTAGGCCTGGCCTCACCGTACCACATGAAGCGCCGCAGGTATCGTTTATCGGCAGGCAATTTATCCAACGGATAGAAGGTCCCTTTGGGCTGCGGCCATACCAAGAGTTTTTCCAATTTACCCTCTTTGCGGTACATGGTGAGGTAACTGCCTTCCAACCGGTTGAGTCCCATGACCAGGTCATCCTCGTCGATAGGCAGGTAAATCGTCTCAGCATTACCACTGATTTCCACCCGCACCACTTCGTTGCTCAAACTGTCAAAAAACGCCACGAGTTCCTTTCCCGAAGATTGATTGTACAGGGAATCCCGTTCCCAGGCAATTACCAAGGCTGATTGATCAACCCGCAAGCGTTCCGGCCGGTTCGATTTGGTGTGAAGAAACATTTCATTACCGGTGAGTTGTTGCTCCTCCGACCAGATGACCGGCAACCCTGTCAGGTAGAGAACGGAATCCTTGGTGGAATAATACATGGAATCGCAAAGCCCTTGCAGATCAGAGCGGTAGAAACGGACACCGTAAAATGCCCTGACGGTTTGATAAATGGAGTCTTTGACACTCAGCAAGGTGTCAGCGTGTAGATAGAGGGTGTCCTTGGAGGAATGTTCAATCAACAGCGCATTCTTGGTCAACAAGGCATAATCGTGTTGTTCATCGCTGTATCCGTACTGTCCTTTTAACGTAACCTGGTTAAGTGTATCTACGATAACCACGTTGCCATAGCCAATGCCGATACCGGTCAAGCTGTTGTAATCCAACGTATCGGCTATCAAATGCCTGTTGGTCGTGTTCGCATAGGATCGATCCAGCAGGTGGCTTTGTTCGGTTTTGGTGTTGTACCATCCCTTGGTGGAATAAATGTAGCCGCTGTCTGAGACGATCTCGGTAGGGCTCACGATGCTGGCCACCTCGGTCGTGGTGTTGTAGAACAGTTGCTGAGTGGTCATCACGAAATCAGGATTAACCAGTTTCACGTCGTTCTTGAACCAGGCCTCCTTGGTATCCGTACCGTATTGTCCATATTCCGACGACAGCTCGTTGGTGCCTTCCTTGCTTTCGTCTACCAGCAAACCCCCATCAAAGAAATAGCCCACATTGGCCATCCGGTCGAAATTGAGGCTGTCGGTAAACAGGGTCACATCCCGGTTTTCCAACCGCACCATTTCCCTGGCTTTGGCCAGTTTGGCATTGCCGTCGTAATACATCCAGGCTGCGTACAGGAACAACGTGTCTCCTTGTTCCATGTGGACATTGCCCAGCGCAAGCAAGGAATTGGTGGAACGATAGAAAAATGCTGAGTCGCAGTAAAGCCTGGCACTATCCTGCCTGAACACCACATCACCAGTTGCCAGCTGATAGTCAGGCCCTTTGGCTTTGTCGAAAGAAAGTTTTAAGGCATGCTCCAAGTAAATTGAATCGCGGCGACCCTTTTGGTTGGATTGGCGCATCTTGTTCACGTCGGCCACGGGAATGGTTGTTTTTCCGGAAGCCGTCGTTGGAGGCACAACAGGCACGGCCTTGGTTGTTTTTGTCGTCTGAGGTGTGGACTTGGATGGCTGAACAGGTTGTATTTCCCGTTTTTT
>JAAZCB010001277.1 GCA_012513545.1 Clostridiaceae bacterium | reverse complement strand
GATTAAGGTTTTCATGTGAAGGCTTATCTTTTGTTCCGGGCAAGCTCGTCTTCGAAAAAGTCCTGTTGGACATAACCTTCTGTGAATTTGCCTTTACCCACTTATCGGCACCAACTCTGCGCTCCTTGTAAATCTCTTCCGAGGGTAATTCAGCTTCGGGAATCAGGACACTTATATGCTCTTCAATCTCATAGAGGCTCATGATGTCTTCGCTTGTAACCAAAGTAATGGCACGTCCACCGTTTCCAGCTCTGCCGGTACGCCCTATTCTGTGTATATAACTGTCTTTTTCGTTAGGGACATCATAGTTGATTACCATTGACAAATTATCGACATGAATGCCGCGGGCTGCAACATCTGTAGCCACCAACAGGTGAAACTCACCCTGCTTGAATTTTTGTATGGTTTTTAGCCTTAGGCTCTGGGGTATATCCCCGTGCAGGGAGTGGCAAATATAACCTTTGCGGGACAAATATCTTTGGACTCTATCTACAGCCATACGTGTGTTGCAGAAAATTATACAACTGTCGGGTTGTTCAACCAGAAGCAGGCGATTAAGCCAAATGTTCTTTTCGTTGCTATTCACACGATAATATGCCTGGTCAATGGTGTCTACGGTTTTTGTCTGGGATTCAATTTCTATAGTTGTAGGGCTCTTCATATATTCCCGGCAAATTTTATGGATTTGAGCGGGCATAGTAGCTGAAAAAAGAAGAGTTACCCTGTCTTGAGGGAGAATTTTTATGATTTTCGCTACCTGTTCTAAAAAGCCCATGTCCAACATTCTATCTGCTTCATCCAATACCAGAAAGCGTATATGTTTAGTTACCAGGCTTCCACGGCGAATGTGGTCATATACACGGCCAGGTGTCCCGACAACAATGGAAGGCTTAGTGCCAAGAGCCTGTATTTCGACATTCAGGCTGTGCTGCCCGTACACAGAGGTTATATTGTGATGAAGATACTTTGATATATGTTTGTGGTCATTGCCTACCTGGACCGCCAGCTCACGTGTCGGCGTGAGAACCAGCCCTTGAGGGCCTGCGGCTTTGGGATCGGTCAATTGTACCATCGGAACACCAAAAGCAGCTGTTTTGCCGCTGCCGGTTTTAGACTTTACAATCAGATCTTTTTTATCCAGAATATGAGGAATTACCTTGCTCTGCACTTCAGTGGTTGACTTAAATTCCATTTCCTCTAAGGCCTTTAAAATCGGAGGTATAATACCTAAATTATTAAAATTATTTTTCATGTATATCTTCTTTCATTTTTATTGAATGCAATAATTATATCACTAATTTGTGATTTTTTCTATGGACAAGAAATAAAGCTGAGGAAAGAAAGCAGACTTCTTATATTAACAAAAATTATTGGAGCCGATAGAGGGTTGAGAAAACAAGCATTGTAACCCGACAAAATTCTATATATTAACTCCGATTCGGCAATGCAAATTTTCCAATAATTTTAAGTTTAATATCGCTTTTTTTTGTTAAAATAAATAGCATCCTGGATATGTTAAGTGCCATCAAGGTTTTATCACATATGCTAAATATATGCAACTATCAGTTGTTTTTATAAGTATGATGATATTACTGATATATATTTTATGGGCTGATATGTAAAACCACAGTAGAAGAGGATGACTTTATATTAACATAATATATTTGGAAGCATAACGGTCTGTTGGATGCTTAAATCCAAGGCATTTTAAGGAGGTGTAGTACTAAATGATTGGTACGGTTAAATGGTTTAATGCAGAAAAAGGTTTTGGGTTCATTGAAAGAGAAGGCGGAGACGATGTGTTTGTACATTTCTCTGCAATTCAGTCACAGGGTTACAAATCACTGGATGAAGGTCAGAAAGTTGAGTTTGATCTGGAAAATGGGCAGCGTGGGCTACAGGCAACAAATGTAAGGTTATCATAATTAGCTTAAAAGTAAGTGGCGCATACGGGATATAAGTGACTCGACAATGAATCACTGTAAAGGCCCTCTGGCTGCTTATTTGCTCAATTTTAAGAAACCAGCCTTAAGGATATTTATTCCACCACATAAGGCTGGTTTCTTAAAAAATAAATATTTTATTGGTGACCATGGGCTTGTTCAGCAGCTAGTGCCTCTGCTTTGGTTTTATGTAAAGTACCAAAGGGGTGCGAAGGTGGAGCATAAATAGAATATAGTTTAAGTGGTCTGTTGCCAGTGTTGATCAGGTTGTGCCATTTGCCTGCAGGTATTATAAACACGTAGTCATCTCGGACATATTCCTGAAAATCCAAGAAATCTTTTCTATCGCCCATTTTAACGAGACCTTGACCTTCTTCAATGCGTATAAATTGGTCAAGGTTGGGGTGTATTTCCAGACCTATGTCATCTCCGACATTAATGCTCATTAATGTAAGTTGCAAATGCTTTCCTGTCCACAAAGCAATACGGAAGAAATTGTTTTGCTTGGCTGCTTCCTCGATATCAACAACAAACGGATTAGGTCCATAATCTTTTAATATAACGGGCTTACGGGTCTTAGCCTGATTGATACAAGGAAGGTATTGACTTGAAAAGTTATTCCATAAATCAGGGTTATACATTGGGTTATTGGTTAAGTAAGGGCACTGGTGCATATTATACGCATTATGCATTGGGGTATTAGCATTGTACGGGGATTGATACATATTAGGTGCATGATACATATTACTCATTCCTTTCATAAGCTTATGGTATCATCATATGTCTTGTGTAAAAGGGATGTTACTGCCGGATTTCCTTTCAGGAAATGGCCATAATAATATCAGGCATCCAAAATTAATAGGATGCCTGATAATAATCAGTTTCACTGGATAGAAATCTTATTAAATATTTATGCTCCTGGCTGTAGTAAACACAGGACTTAAAATATCTGTTGAGTCATTTGAATTACTTGTTGAGGCCTCAGGTATTGTAATTTTCTTTACTAAATAATGCAATTCACCTGTAGGAATTTGTATGCTTATGTTTTCATTCTCACATTTAAACAGCAGAGATCTGCCTAATGGTGAAAGACAGGATGCGTAGTCAATGCCTGTATCCTGTTGACTGGCATAGGGTAGTACAACACGGTACTTGTATTCTTCCATATCGTCAGAATCAAGCACATCAACAATACTGCCAATTATTACAAACGGACAGGTGCTTTTCCCGCCTGGGCCAACACTTGCTTTACTTAAATAGCTGTTGAGGCTGTCCAGGTACTCTCGGAAAAAAGCTTTGAAATTCTTACTTTCATGTGTTTCTTCAGTGTATAGTTCCTTGAAAAGAAGTTCCTGTTCCTTTTCAATTTCATCCACGTGCCAGACTAAATAATCATACATTTTTTTAGACAATGAGATTTTACACATTTCCATCTCCCTCTTTTACTTTGTGTTATTAAATGGAAAATACCATGATAATAGAACAAGGTATTTCGCAGATTTTGTTGCGAAACACCTATATTATATATGATAACATAAATGTAAATGGATGTCAATGATGTATTGTGTTTCCATTAAATTGCTTAATGGAAATTTAATGGAGGGTATTGAATTTAATTACAATATCAGACAATAAAATAGCCCTTTGAGGACTCCATCAAGAAGGCGGCAGAAGTTGCGTTTTTTTAAGTGTCAAATATTCTGGTCCAAAAGATGGAGATTGTGAATACTACAATATGGAATGAATATTTTTATGACTTCAAAAGTATAATTAAGAGAGACTATATCATTATAATTCTCTAATGCAAAGTACTTGAAAAAAATGTTGATTAATGATATAGTCTTTAGGTAATTTGTTAGCTTTATGAAGTACATAATATCTAGCGAGGGGGTTTGTCAATTTGGAAGGATATTTGGCAGTTATAAAAAAGTACGTTGATTTTACTGGAAGGGCAAGGCGAAAGGAATTCTGGATGTTCTTTCTAATCAATGCTATTATAGGAATAGTTTTGTATATCCTTGCTTCTGTTACTGGAAAAGCAGGAAATACCTTGTTTACAGGGTTGTCTTCATTGTACTCATTAGCAGTACTTTTACCTTCAATCGGTGTTGCAGTAAGAAGACTTCATGATATTGGGAAGTCAGGATGGTGGGTATTATT
>JAAZCB010001276.1 GCA_012513545.1 Clostridiaceae bacterium | reverse complement strand
TTACTGAAAAACAGGTTGTCCTATAACACCAGTAGCAAAAAAAATCTTGAATCAAGACTTTAATGTAGATAAACCTGGAACAGTATGGGTAACTGATATTTCGTATATATGGAGAATTACTCAAATGGAAAAATTAATATTTAAAGAAATTTTGAGAAAACGTGAGAAAATCTAACCTAATAGTGTCCAGTTTTTCGAGAAAAGCTCACTCTGTGATAATTCTATAAATCTATTTAAAGAGTATTTATAATAGTTTATCGAAAAATGACAAAAAGAAAATTAGTGCTACTTGCAAAGAAAACCTCATCGAAATATGCAACTAAATTTTAGTTGCATATTTGTGATTTTGTAGTATAATAAAGATATAAGCTAAAATAATAATAAGAGAGATACTTTATGAGTAAAAAAGATAATATTATTGAAAAGCTTTTGCAAAGATCAGCTAATTTTACTTATGATGAAGCTAAATCATTATTAGGAAAGTTTGGTTATAAGGAAGATAGCCGAGGAAAAACTTCCGGGTCTAGAGTTGCTTTCATACATGAAAAAGGTCATATTATTAGACTCCACAAACCACATCCGCAGAATACTTTGAAATTATATCAGATTGATGAGTTGATACAAGTATTAAAAAGTCAGGGGTTGATTGAATTATGAAAGATGTTATGCTTTACAAAGATTATATTGGTTCAGTTCATTATAGTACAGATGATGAAGTTTTTTTTGGTAAAATTGAAGGTATTGATGATTCAATTAGTTTTGAAGGTAGCAGTGTAGAAGAATTAAAGAAAGCCTTTCACGAAGCTGTAGAAGATTATATTGAGCTTTGTGAGCTTAACGGTAAAGAACCACAAAAAGCCTACAGAGGAAGTTTTAATGTAAGAATATCACCAGAATTGCACAAAAATGTTGCTATTGCTGCAGCGATAAAAGGAATATCTTTAAACCAAATGGTTGAACAGGCGATACAAATGTCTTTAAGTGGTGACACTCAATCGCTTAGCAGGAATAAAAATAATCATAAAAAACATTTTGAATTTTCTAAACCTTAATTTAGAAATACTTCTTATAAAAGTTACTAAACTAAAAAAATAGCCGGTTGATGGCTATTTTTGTTAGCAACCACATTTGATCCTTTTTTCATACTCAACCGCCTTATTCTTATAAAATCCATTATATCCTCATCATTATCGCAACAAAAAAGAGAGAACGCGTCTCTCCATAAATCCTTGTTAATGTCCTCTGCTTTTATCAAGCTTTGGAGCGAAGCGTATGCAATAATTTCCGCTCACTCCTTCTCATAATGATTTTTCACGGTCTACTCTAGTATTATTGAACCCACGATCCATCCATAACAACTTGCCATTTGCCGTTTATCTTTGTTGCCTCGCCTTCAAATCCTTCGTAACCCCAAATAAGGGTTGGCTTATACGCCATTGCTTCCACATAACTAAACTTTATTATCACTTTTTCACTGTCTCCACTAAAATGCGATACAGCTAAAAACATTATTCCTTTTTCCTGTTCGTCCGATTGTTCAAGTATCTCTCTATATGATAGGGGAATAAATTCTATTCCTTCAGAAACAGGTAGTAATTCAGGCGTTATATACCGTGTGCAAACAATAAATTTGTCAACTTTATCATATCTTCCGGAGTTAATTATCCTATCAACTACAGCTAGTAAAGCCTCACCGAATATGTACCTTTTATCTTCCTCGCTTACATCAGAAAACCTCTCGTCCTCCGGTAAGTCATATAACCAAACATTTTTATTTTTTAACAGTGCGCCGTCTTCAATCGGATTATTAGTTAAATTAGCGATATCTGGAGATGTAAGTTCTGCAAGAGGTCTTGCAACTCTTATATAATTAAACATGGCATCAAACCTCTTCAGCTTATTGAGTATGCAAACTGGCCATATATCAGAAACATTGTTCAAGTTTATATTCAATTCTGTAAGATTTGAAAGATGCATTAAAGGTGTAAGAACCGAAATTTTGTTATTTGACAGATGAAGTCTTTCTAATGCTGCAAGGTACTCAATACCATTAAGGCTTTTGATACCTTCTCCATGTGCTGAAAGAGAGGTAATGCCAATAACATCCTCTACCATTATCATTCCTTCCGGCTTTTTGATATTTTCCCGAATAACCCGTTCAAGGTTTTTATCAGCGAACTCAACAATAGTGTTCATGTCGCTGATCTTATCGGTAAAGTTTTCTTTTGGAATGACAGTAATCTTCTTCAAATCTGCATTCCAGCCAACCTCATAATCAAGATTCTCACCAATAAACCTTACAGGTACCATAGTCCTTCCATTAATTATAGATGGAGGAACGTCTATAGTCTTTTCAATGTTATTTACTTTTGTAACCTTCTTATCTATCCATAGGCTCAGGTATTTTTCTTTCAAGGTAATAATTATTTTCTTCTCAGATTCGATCCATTCAACATTTCCTTCCAAAGCTTCGACCAGAGCTCTCAAAGGAAGAAGTGTTCTACCATTTATAATAACCGGACATACAGTACCTGAACTATCGATATCCTTTACCTCACCGTCAATCCACATGTAAGGCTTTTCCAGCAAAAAGCATACCGAGTGTTTCAACGTTCTTGAGATATCATTTTTATCTTCAGCCCAAGCCCTAGTTGCAAAAACAGGATTTAAAAAATACGCAGTAATTGCAAAAATTATAAATGTAATAATTACAGTTTTTTTCATTCTTCTCACGCCTATTCTATCTTATTGGAATTACTGATCTAATTGTATACCAAAAATGATACCAATACTATCAGAAATGTGGACCACTTACTGGGTCCTTTTTTTGTAGCCGCTGTCTTAAATAGCACCACTATGGGAAAAATACAAAATAAAAAAGCCTGCCAACTTTTCCCAGAGAAACGCAGACTTTTTTAGAATGTATGAGAGTACCACACATATGGAAAATATATCATTATTCCCGCAAAACTACAAGAAACCACATGCATATTACCTGCAAATATCTCACGAAGAATACCTTCAACTTCGCTCTGCTAAGCTAATTTCAGGAAAGCTACATTTTCAACGTCTAGTACTTAATTATCGGGAAATACAGGTTAAATGTCCTATCATTGTAGCGGACAACTCCAATCCAATTATTGTTATGCCAGCTTTTAAGTTTCCATACAGGCCTTATCCCATATTTGTTTACTTCTATGCCATCGCACTTTATCTTACAGGCATATCGATGCGTAAATCTGCCATAAGAACAGCCCAAAAGTTTGGAATACCAAGGTTCAGTCATTCTACAATAAGCAGAGTGTTTTCGAGAATGGCTGCAAATATTGCTTTGTTGCAATCTTTAAGGTATGCAAATCAATATGATGAAAATTCTTCATTGAAGGCAGCTTTGCCAGGATCACCAAAATGTAAAATATCTCCAAAGCTGAAGAGTATCAAAAAGGCGGTTGCTCCACTGCTTGCATATATTTTCAGCCCAATCCTCAATATCAATTTTAAAGAATCTCTTCTGCCATATGAGCGATTTATGAAATATTGCTGCCTGCTAATTTGATAATCGACAGTCAATATGGTTTTGTATATATCTCTGCACCATTCCCTTTGGTACGATTTAGCATGAAGGGAGGTGCTTCATTATGAATGAAGTACAAAATCAGGTTTTCCAGGTTGAAACATCATGTATTAAAGATAATCAAGTGCTTGCACTGTCTGTAACCAGGCAGGATATTGAACGCTGCAGTCGTTTCATTTGCGAGTATGGAATTGTCACGCCTCCGGTTATAGGTAATTGTCCGGATGGCACTAAACTGCTGCTTTCTGGTGAATGTGAATTTCTTTCACTAAAAGAAATAGGAGCCAAAAATATTAATGCAGTAGCTGTACCTGTTGTTGATGAGGATGATTCTCATAAGCTTTCTTTGCTGCTGTCATCCATTCCAAGAGCATCTTCTGCCTTGAGTGAAGCAATATTAATATCACAGTTGATTAAGGCACGCAACTATACACAGCTTCAAATCAGCGAACTTCTTGGGAAATCACCAGCGTGGGTAAACAAAAGGGTTAGCCTTGCAACCAAACTTCACCCTGCAGTTTGTGAAATGGTAATTATGAAGCAGTTGTGTCCCAATAGTGCTCAGGAAATCTCTAGGCTTCCTAACGAAATGCAGCATGGCTTTGCAATTAATATATTAAGAGATGGTATTCCAAAGTCTGGAGTAGAAGTGTTGACTGCGGCACTAAACAAGCAAGATTGTCCGCAATCTTTGAAAGAACAGATTATCAGTGAGCCACGACACGCATTAACAAAAATTCAGGAGTTAGGTGTGAAAGCTTCACCTGTAAAAGATAAAAAGGATTGCGATGCTTCAATCAGAATCTTACGAAATGATTTTTCGCTCTTAATCCATTGTATTAACCTTTCTTTTGTTACCATTATAAATATATGGGCCATATGCCAGGTCGGTTTGCCAAAGTTCAT
>JAAZCB010001275.1 GCA_012513545.1 Clostridiaceae bacterium | reverse complement strand
TGAACCTCTTGAACTTACAAGAGGTGCGGGGGGAGAGATAACGGTCATTGAACCTTATCAAACATTGGAAAAGCTAAAAGGTCTTGAAGGGATTATTGCATTTTATTCAACCGAAATCAAGCAGCCTAATATTGAAGAATATGTATCGGATGCTGTTAAGGCAATAGATTCGGTGACGGTTTTTCCAAAAGGTGATACTAAAACTGAAAATAATAAGTTTTTTTCATTTAATAAATGTTTAAGGGACTCGGGAATTGAAATTGAAAGAGTTAATGACGGATATAATATTGTTGCTTCAACCCTTTACGCAGTTCTATTAAAAACCGACATCGGAATGGATTCGATAAAAAGAAGCAAGAACCAGAATAGCGTTGATTACATTTTACCTGGATTGGATGTTAAAATAGACGGTCAAGATAACGACTTGACATTTGTAAACTCTTTGACACATCCAGTTAAGATTTTTGCAGAAATCAAGGACAAAAAAATAAATGTACGTCTTGTGGGGAAAGAAAAGGCTGATAGTAATGATATTGAAATTGGATACAGTATTGTACAAAGATTTATTCCTCCGGTTGTAACAACGGTAAATTATGATCTGAAGCCAGGAGAAAAAAAATGGCTTTACCAAGGAAAAGAAGGTATTGAAGTAGAGGTCTACAAAAACAAAAGAAAAAATGGCAGCAAAATAAAAGAACTGCTATACATAGATAAATATGAAGCAGTTGATGCTATTTTACAAACGAGTCCTGATACTCAGTATACTCAGAATAACACTGAAATAATGAAATGATATAACAAATATACACACTGCTTAATCAGAAATAACTGTTGATAACTTCTACTGCATTACAGTCAATGATTTTAACAGCATATTCGTTAAGATACCCTTCATAAAAACTTGTATTGTTAATTTTTGTCCCATACTCATTCAAAACAGATTCAAATAACTTAATATTATTTACCGACCAGTTGCTTTTTGTAAGTATGATATAATAAATATCCTTAAGTCTGTATAGTGTGCTTTCACCAAAATAAATATACCTGAGCCTGTTACTAAGCTGGTAAAGGTCTTCAAAACTGTTAAAAGAGTAAACCACAATGGAAGAGCAAAGCTTTTGGCTCTTCTTTTTTACTTTTAAGTCAGTCTTCTTAAACTTGTTCTTTATATATTTTTGTATAGACTCAAAATCGCCATCTTCATCAAGTTTGGTAATAATAACAACAAAACCCTCTGATTCATCGGGAACGGCTTCAATAGCAAGCTGAGAATCAGAAGCGTTAAAACCGAATTGGATTTCTGCTTGTTCCATCATATCCCAGAATAATTCCTGCGTTGCAGGAGAATTATAATTAATGGAGTTTAAGTCTATATTTCGTTCTTCCAAATCGTTTAATGATATTGTAACCTTAATCTTATTGTCATTTATTTTCTCTATTTTCATAATTTTTCTCCATAGAATCTTTACATAAACATGTACCTCATATATATATTATACTTCTAGTAAAAAGAAAAGAGAAGTATAAAAAATTTAACAATGGTATTTAAATAAAAAATATATAAAAATGAAATATAAGCTATTTTAGAGTAATGATTTTATTCAAATACTATAAGAAATTATTTATTAATACCAGGGAGATGATTATTTAATGATAAAAGAAGCAGATTCATATGAAAATACTCAAAATACGGGCATATCAAATGAAATTATATATAACCCGGAGAAAGACTTTTACAAGGGAGCAGCAGGAGAATTGAGAATGAAAGCCGAAGGTTTGTTTAAGAAAGCAAAAGAAAAGGGAATTTCAATAGAGGATATAAGTATTGAGCTACTTAAGGAAAACAGGACCGAATTTCCGGGATTGGGAACAGTCGAGCTTCCTGCCTATATTGTTAAAGTCAGGGGGAAAGATATGTCAGGAGGGCAAATAATAGTTGACGGTAAACTGATTGATTACTACAACAGATACCAGAAATATCTTGCTCAGAAAATTGAAGACAAAAACGTTTTAAGAAAGGAAGACGGGAGACTTCAGTACGAGAATAGAAAACCCAAGATTATAGAAAACCCTGATTTTATCCTTACCGACTGGGAAAAGTTTGAAATAGGAAGTGAATTACTGGATGATAAGGAGTTCGGAATTGAAAAAACAATTACCGGTGCATGTGACAGAATAATAAGAAAACTCATGGGTGAGAATGATTGGCTTTATCCTGACGAGGCAAGACTTTTAGATGAAGAGTTTACTGCTGTTCAGAATAAAATTGCTGTAGAAGCGCAAGACAAAAAGAATACAGCTTCGACTGCAAAGAAAAAAGCTACACCAAGACAAATCAGTTATTTAAGGCAAAAACTAAAAAGCATGGGTATTGAACCTGATGGGCCTCAGGTAATAAGTGGAATTCTAAGAGAACTTGGTTTTGATCCGGCAGATATAAACGAACTTAGTGTAGGAGACATGAGTAAGGTAATTGACAGCTTAGGGAGTGTAGTACCAAGGATAAAGGATAATCTTGCTTCTAGAGGAAATGTGGCTGAGATTTCCGACCAGGCGATTGATGGTAACGAAAACAGTATAAGCCAGTAGAAATAAAAATACAAAGAGCTTTCTGGACCAAATTTCTATTTAACTATTGTAGTCCGGAGGGTATAATTATTTATAAAATAAATATGGTCATGATATTTGGCAATAATATATAAGTAATATAAGTATATAAATTGCTCAAAAAGTTTCTTATTTTGTTGAAAAAGGACAAATTATATGATAATAATATTGTAGTATGCTAAAAATGAATTGTTCAGGCAGTATTTGTTTATAATATAAAGATATATATGTAAAAATATGTAACATGAGGTGGCTATGGCACAAATTATACTGGCATCTGCATCTCCTAGAAGGAAAGAGCTATTAGGTCAGGTAGGACTTGAATTCAAAGTTGTTGAACCGGATATAGACGAAACAAACAGCTTAAATTTTGGGGCGGCTGAGCTTGTACAGCATCTGGCATATGAAAAGGCCCTGAATGTAGCAAATAAGATTGCCAATATAACGGGAACTGATGGTGCTCTTGTTATTGGAGCAGATACAGTAGTTTTTAAGGATAGTATTTTAGGAAAGCCAAGTGATAAGGATGAGGCCTTTGAAATGCTAAAAAATCTTCAGGGTCACTGGCATGATGTTATAACGGGTTTGGCAGTGGTTGATACTGTTACTCGCAAAAGCATCAGTGTTTTTGATACAACACGGGTTAAAATGAAGGTGTTGTCCGATCGAGCTATACAGGCATATATTGATTCAGGTGAGCCGTTGGATAAGGCGGGTGCTTATGGAATACAAGGCCTGGGAGCTGTTATTGTGGAAAAAATTGAAGGTTGTTATTTTAATGTTGTGGGTCTTCCTTTAGCGAAATTAAGCAATTTATTGGAAAATTTCGGGGTGAGTGTATTATAAGGGAGAGTTCGAATTAAAAAAGTAAAGATTGTCGGACTATTCAAAACAATGATTGTTCGGGAGGAGAATTTTAATGGGTATATTTTCTAGAGATATAGGAATAGATTTAGGTACGGCTAATACACTTGTTCATGTTAAAGGGAAGGGAATAGTTGTAAGAGAGCCTTCTGTGGTTGCTATAAATAAAAAAAACAATGATATTCTGGCAGTTGGTGATGCAGCTAAGGACATGATTGGGAGAACGCCTGGAAATATTGTTGCAATAAGGCCTATGAAGGATGGGGTAATTGCTGATTTTGACGTAACTCAGAGTATGCTTAAGTATTTCATTAAGAAAGCAATGTCAAAAGGGGTAATTGGGAAGCCCAGAGTAGTTATATGTGTTCCGTCAGGTGTTACTGAGGTTGAGAAAAGGGCAGTGGAGGAAGCAACAATATCGGCTGGAGCAAAAGAAGCATACCTTATTGAAGAGCCGATGGCTGCGGCAATTGGTGCAAATCTTCCTGTTGAGGAACCGTCGGGAAGTATGGTGGTTGATATTGGAGGAGGAACAAGCGAGGTTGCAGTAATTTCCCTTGGGGGTATAGTTACAAGCAAATCTTTAAGAATAGCTGGTGACGAGCTTGATGAAGCTATTGTTCACTACATTAAAAAAGAGTATAATTTAATGATTGGGGAAAGAACAGCAGAAGAAATAAAAGTTACTATAGGGGCTGCCTACCCAAAGCCAAAAGAAGAATCAATGTTAATAAGACCAGCTAATTGTTGTCAAGTGTTTTTGAGAAAAAAGTTAAAGAAAATTATTTATTAAAAAAGTGCATAACTTTA
>JAAZCB010001274.1 GCA_012513545.1 Clostridiaceae bacterium | reverse complement strand
CAATCTTTCTTCCCCAATCTGTAACTGAGAAGAACTCCATACTGTCAATAAAGGTGAAATCAAAGTACCTTGTGATTTCCATATCATCGTTGTAAGCAGTAGGATACATATAGCTATCAAAAGAGGCCTTATTCAGGATGTCCTTTACACTCAAAGTCTGCTTTGTTCTATTAATAACATTCTGAATCTCAGCACCAATGTCAACACCAGAGCTTTCCTTGATTTTAAGATAGCCATTACTTCTCTTTAGGTATATGATGCACTCTTTTTCAATAAGCTCTGCAAGCGTATCATCAATGATCTTAACGTCGGAAACACTATCCCTAAAAGTATCTATGATCATGTCTTTAATTGGGGATAGTTTTTCAAATTGCTCCACAATGTAGATCAGCGAAATAGTTTTGATTATCTTGGTTGCTAGAGAATCCTCATCAAGTTTTTGAAGCACTTTTGATGTAGTCTCATAAAGCTTATGGATTTCGCTAGTATAAGGTTCTTTCCTTAACAGTGGTTCAAAATAATCGTAAACATAATCGGGGGTAAGCATGGGAAAATCTCCCTTCGCATTTTCTAAAAATGCGGTTAGGGTATGCTTGTTATCGGATGATAAAAATGTAAACAGTGTTCTCTCGTTTTGAGCTACCTTTTCGGATAGCCTTGGCAGGATGAAAGTTGAAATCGGGTGCAACGGATAACAGCCCTTTACTACTGTCTGTGCTGTGGCATCATCATTCTTCTCAAGTATGCCGTTTGCCTCAAAACGCTCAATCAAATTTTTTATGCGTTTATCATTCTTTTGGCAGTAATTAGTCCAAAAAATCTTATCCTTTTTAATAACGGCAGAAATGATTTCATACATCTGAGAAAAATTGTTATGCAGATTAATATGCTTAAATCTACCAGAAACGCCTCTCCATCCATCAACTTTATCTTTGGGAAGATTTTTATCAATATAATTAGCAATATCTTTATGCGAAATAAGCATCAAGTGCATTTGTTTGTCGCCGCTTCGGTCACATTTTTCCGCAAAGTCTTGTAGCAACTTTATGTCGCTGATCGAAGTGTTGGCAATGCTTGACTCTAGATATTTACTGAACTCGTCATAAACGATATATACACCATCAAAACCTTTGTCCTTTAGCTTATCTACTACTTTTTCATAAAGATCCACCACATCAAAGCCGAGGAAAGGGTTAAAAGAACTACCGGATGTGAGAGAAGGATAAAGTTTATTAAACTTTTCATACGCACTCACATCATAGTCATTCAAAGAAACAATAAAGTCAGTTATCGGCACATTAAGCTCTGATATAAATTTTTTGTATGTGTCGCGATAAAAATCTTTCCAAAGTTCAATGGTGTTGACAGCGGCCTTAAAGTTGGTTTCAGGCATTAAATCTGTCAAATTTTCGTTTTTAAGAGCTGTTTGCAAAGCACGTAAAAATGATTGTGTAATACTTGTACTACTTCCACTGATAATAATCGGGAGTAGTTTTTTATCGCTTTTTATGTAGTCTGTGATAAAATCATATAATTTTGGATTTTGTTCTTTAACTTTATCTAAAATCGCTTCGAATAAGGTAATGTCTTTATTAAAAAGAAGCGACATAAGCAGGAGTACGATGTGAGATTTTCCTCTGCCATATGCTCCAATCAATATTCTTGCTCGGCCTTTTTCCTGTACACTAGTGCTAAGAAGAACATCCTCAATAACGTCAATAGATGACATTGTAGGAATAAAGCTTTTCACTTTATTGTCGTTGTATAGGTCATATTCGATATTGATTGATGTTTGAAAACCTTTCTCTACCCATATCTTTTCACTGAACATATTCTGTCTCCATTCTTTCTTAGAGGCACTTTCTATATATTAATTGCGCTATAGTATTTTTTGACACAACCTAAAAAGTCAATTTTTTGTTCTTTTATGTCTATATAATCAAGTCCAGCTGTCCTAACTACCTTTATGTATCCCATACTCTCAATCTTATTAAGTAAGCTAATCAATGTGATAATATCAAGGTTAAACACTTTTCCAGCATTACATTTATCATTTTGAATAGAAGAAATCTTAATTTGCGTTTCCCCTTGAGCTTGGTCAACAATAATCGCAAGGATTATCAATGGATGTATGCTGTCAAGTTTAGGAACACTTTTTTTATAGGTCTTTGCTTTTTTATTTGCGATGTCAATAAGCGATAGTTCACCAAGCGGACAATCAATATTGTTTTCAGGATGCATTTTGCCAGGATTAGATTTGATTCTTGGTACATAAGTATTGATAATACAATTAAAATCATCATCTAAAGAACGTTCGGAAACCTCTGATCCATTTAGCAGAA
The DNA here is from genome assembly GCA_012513545.1 of Clostridiaceae bacterium. The sequence continues at coordinate 3,490 of JAAZCB010001274.1, read as the reverse complement.
TGTAGTTATTGAGCTGCTTAACAAAATCATCTCGGTTAAACTCATTACGAGTAAATTCATTAAAGAAATAGTACCATGCCGTTGCTTCAGCTTTGTTAATTGCAAGCTTATAATGAAGAAGCCATAGTGTTCCTATTTCTTCAAAATATTTGTCGTTTTCATAGACTATTTCACCGAAAGGAGTAAGGGTTTGATATTTTCTTCCTACATTTGGTTCAACAGTAAGCCCAACAGCTTGAAGCCAATACCGTAGGGATTTTACCATATTAGCACCTATACCTAAAATATCCATAGGATTTCCGTTATCGCCCATAAAGACTGTCCTGTCAAGGACAACATTTTTAATTCCTTTATATAGCCAGCCTTTTCGTATGAAAAATGTATCATGTGCTCTGAATCTCATATTAACTCCTTATATAATTTCACTTGTTTAAATACTCGATTTAATGATAAGCTTTTTATTCGGTTTACTCCTTTGTTCTTAGGTATTTATCCATCAAACAGCCGCCTTCAAGGTATTTAGCCGTAACGCACATCTTGCAGCGCTTACACTTGCTTTCGTTAATGCGATATTCATCACCGCTGATGGAAATTGCACCAAATCGACACAATGATTCGCATTTAAGACATTTGCGACACGCATTGAATTTTCTAACCTGATAGCCCACCATTCTTTGCAAATCATCGTACTTCGCAACATTCATTGTCTTGATTTTCACCGCATATTCATATTCATCCTGTGAAAAAGGCTGAACAGATAATATCGGCACATTGGTTTTTATATCAAGAACAATAGTTTCGTGGATGAGCTTCCGTCCAAGCTCCTTGGTAATCTTACCAAATGGAGTTAATAAACCTAAGAAGTTATCATCAACAGGGTGGTTAAGCTTATATACCTTAGCGTTGTCCTCAGTTGTACAGTTGGCAAACTTGATTTTAACATCTTCCGCTGCAGCAATACCGTTCCCACCCTGGCGAGCTTTCCATTTACCACTGTCGACATAGGCTTCCGCATCCACCTTACCGATCTTAATAGCAAAGTTAATCAAAAACTCCCGCCATTTCTTTGACTGCTCAGGCATGTAAATCCGAGAAAGAAACTGCGCTCTTTCGCTGTTATTAGGACAACACCAACATCCTACACGGTCATAGCCTAGCCTATATGCATCGTTAAAGTCTATGCCTTCGCTCAAAATGTATAGCCAAACATCAATATCTTTCCAATGAAAAATAGCAGAAGCTACCTTTTGCTTTTGTATCTTGACTGATTCGGCATTATCTTCAATACGATTGTATTTGCTTCTGCTATTCGATTCACATTTCCGGATTCCATAAAACGTTAAAATATTACTATCCTGATACATGTTGTTAAGTACACGAGTAATCGGACCAGTCTTAAACATAGAACAACACCAGCGAAGCATCCTGGCCGGAGGCCCTATATCCTCACAAACTTTGTAAAACTCCTGTTCTTTGTTTTTTGCTATTTTAAATATTGCTCTTGGATTGTTTTCTCTAAACCGCTTAACATATTCGGTTGTTAAAGGAAATTCAAGGGTAGTATCACCAAATATATGTACTAAGTTCGGATTGCTTAAAGCGCGTGTAGTTAAATCAGCGGTAACGGTTGAATCTTTGCCACCTGAAAATGATATCACAATATTTTCATTAGAATATGCTTTGGCAGTATCCCTAATAAACATAGTAGCTTCATCGAAGATGTAATGTTGTCTTTCTGAATTAGCCTTTATAAACTTTTCCATGGAATGATTGAAAAAGTTATAGCTATTTTGTTTTTTATATAGATCCAACATATCTGCGATTTGCTTAGCGGAATATTTTTTATATGCATTGATAGTAACCATCTTTGCTACACCATCAATGTAATAGCGATTATTGGCCGCCCAAACAGTTTTATTGATATATTCAAATGGTTTTGCGGTTAATATCTCAATTAACAACCGTTCTTCAGGAAATACTGGCCGCAGATCTGCACACAAATAAGTAGTTTCTCTTCCGCATAGTGAGCAAATATTTATATCTATTCTGTTTGCTGCTTTGATAATTGGTGTTTTACATTCATTGCACCAGTAAATCAAGACAGGTATATCTTGTTCTGTGGTACAACCGCAAAGCTCACATGTTTCACTATTTGTTTCTCTATTACAATTCTTGCACCACACGCGTAAAACTCCCTGATCATTACTAAGACTATAAAACTTCGTATACATTTTTATTTGATATTACTACTTTTTATAATCATCGATAAAAAATTCGACAACCTGCTCATAATTAATATTATACATAAAAGATAATGCTATATTTGTTATAAAATTCTATCTTATAAATGTCGATTCCTCCTATAGTTACATATTTCAGCATTATTTAATAGCACAGGAGGTAACACCAAGAAAAACAGTTCTTTCGGTGTTTTATATTGCGGAGCTGTCAGTCTATTACCATTTATGGGTTATAATAACCATTAATGGGGATGAGGAATGATGGATAAATCATTTTTTATGCTGGGAAACGAGGTCATACTGGACGAAATGTTTCACGACTGGCGGCAATACAAGGAAGATGGCATAGTCCTCAGTGTAAGCCGCTATGATTATGAGGAAGAACCTATAGCTTTTCATCTGATTTATAAGAGTGATAAAGCTGAAGAAAAATTTTTGCAAGCCGAAGCTGATGGGATATCTTTTGAAGATGGGCCATGCCAGGATGATGAGCTATGCCGGGACTATTATTTGAATGTTTCAGTATTTAGCCGGATTAATCCGCGGGGTCGTGGGTATGACCTGGTATTTAGGTTCAATTTCTTCTTCCATGAAGGCGGCCGGGATATGGAATTGCTGATCGCGGGAGACGACCCTGAAAACCAGCAGCGCTTTATCGGGGCTCTGCGGCAGATTGATCAATTCTATCTGTGGGTGCTCACTCCGTCCGGAAGCTCACTCAGAGTAATCCCTTTATCCTGGGAATTCGAGGCCCATCAGGAGGTTTGGGATAAGTTCATGCTGTGATTTCTGCGTTTGACATTAGTTTCATATCAGCAATTTCATCATGGATTCTGCTGACCAGGGGTAAGGTATTTCCGATTAATATCTTCACCCCTTCAGCATCAATTAAATTGCCCTGTTGAATCTTTACAACCTCAATACCCCCTCTTCTCCGGCACGACCCCTCTCACACCGCCTTTGGGGTTTTCCATGTCTCCCCGGTAACGGGGGATCAGATGGATATGCAGGTGCATCACTGTCTGCCCGGCATATTCCCCGCAGTTTATTCCGATGTTGTAACCATCCGGGTGATACTCCTGGTCCAGAATCTCTTTGGCTTCATCCAGCAGCTGGCTCATGGCCCGGCGTTCTTCGGGTGTGGTGGAAAAGAAGTCCGGGATATGGCGTTTGCTGATGATCAGTATATGCCCCGTTGAAACGGGATATATATCATACTTTGCCCAGGCCAGCCGGTTTTCCAGGACGAT
>JAAZCB010000110.1 GCA_012513545.1 Clostridiaceae bacterium | reverse complement strand
TGGATGAGAGGAAAGCTGACCTTCCCTCTGTCCAGAGTTATCGTGGGCAATTCGGAAGCAGGTCTGAAAGCCTACTGTGTCCCTGCAACTAAAGGAGTAGTAATATATAACGGTTTTAATTTCAGTAGATTGGAAAACCTTACTCCACGTGAGAATATTATTGGAGAATTGAATATAACAACCAATCTGATTGTAGGAATGGTTGCCACATTCTGGGAACGAAAAGACTACCCTACATTTTATGAAGCAGCACAGATTTTACTGAAAAAGAGAAGTGACGTAACATTTTTGGCAATAGGCTCAAATACAGATTCTGAGAAGTCATTAAGGCTGTTGGATAGTGAAGTTAGACCGAACTTCAGGTTGCTTGGCAAACGCACAAATGTTGAATCATATATCAATATAATGGACATAGGTGTGCTCGCAACCTTTACTGAGGGTATCTCCAATGCTGTCCTTGAATATATGGCCCTTGGGAGACCGGTTGTTGCCACTGGCGGAAGTGGAACCGAAGAGTTAGTGGAAGATGGCATTACAGGCTTTCTTGTCAGAACCTCTGATCCGGTTCAGCTGGCTGAGAAATTAGAGACGCTCCTCAATGATGAGGCCCTGAGAAAAGGGATGGGATTAGCAGGCCGCGAACGCGTTTGCGAACACTTCTCAATCGATCGGATGGTCAATGAATACACTGAATTGTATAAACGAATTGCTTGATAATATTACCCGGGAGTAAAGACGTAATAATGGCAGATGTAAAAAGGATAATGATTATTGACTTTACAAATTATGAAGATTACCCTATCGGGGGGTACCTTTCTTTTGCCAGGAATCTTATGTTCTCGTTCGGATCATCATTAGCCCTCGTAGGTATTACCACATCTTCTGAAGATCCTGTGGGTAAATGGTTCAAAAAGAATATAAACGGCACTGTTTATGATTTTTTTGCCATGGCCAGGTACAATAAGACAAAAACCAAGCATATAATCCCTGACAGACTTGTAAGCTATTGTCTGGTAAAAAATTATCTAAGAAAGATACGAGAAATAAAAATAAACAATATTTTCCTGCAAAGGCAGGAGATGCTTCTGGCAACAAACAGCAGGTCTGAGAATATCTGCTTCTGTTTCGCAGGACTTGAAAATCCGCTTTCAATTTCGAAGTACAAATATGCTCAATATTTTTCTAAGCTTTTTGAAAGGGTATTCTTTAAACGAATAAAAATAATTAATACAATCTTAGCTTCTGGTGATAATAATGCAATCAGGGAAATGATTGGGAGAAGCAAAGGTTTGTTGCGAGCCGATCAGATAACAATGTTCCCAAGCCGGATAAATACAGATATCTTTAAGCCGCTGAATAGAAATGAGATCAGACAGAAGTTGAATATTTCTTCAGGCACAACTGTCATTTTGACAACGGGCAGATTAGCTCCTTTAAAGGGATGGAAGTTTATGATTGATAGTTTCAAACTATTCATGAATAAGGTTTCAGACACGCTCTTATATTTTATTGGAGAGGGAGAGGATTATGATTTAATATTGAAGTATATTTCAGATAATAGTTTAACGAATCACATTATCCTGGCTGGAAAAAAAAGTCAGGCTGAAGTAGCTTTGTTTTTAAATGCAGCAGATCTCTATATTATGGCGTCTTATAAAGAGGGTTGGTCGACATCTCTGATGGAAGCAATAGCATGTGGAGTTCCAGCATGCGTGACAGACTTCAGTTCGGCCTCAGAGATTATAATTGAAGGAGAAAATGGATTTATTGTCAGAGAACATCGTGAGGATCTCTTTATTGAAGCCATGATGAAATCCGTCAAACTTCCCAGACCTGTGAAGAATGACAATGTTTTAAGATTTGCTGCTGACAAACTAAAAGAAGACTTATTAGGAAATTGGCAATTATCATGATGAAGATTCTCAGAAAGATGCTGCAATTGTACCAGATCCATATTAAATGGAGGAGATATTCATTTGGTAAAAACCTTCATGTGGGAAGAGGTGTGAATATGTGGGCTAAGAATGGCATATCAATCGGAGATAATTTCTATATGGGGAAGTATTCGCAAATAGAATGTGATGCTATCATAGGAGACGATGTGATGTTAGCGAACTTTGTTGCACTTGTGGGCAAGCATGATCATAATTATACACAGGTTGGTATTACTATGCGGCATGCAAGCAGGATAAGAGATACTGATTATAACTGGAAAGGAATTAACGAAAAAGTAGTTATTGAGGATGATGTCTGGGTAGGCCATGGCGCCATAGTTTTAACAGGAGTGATTGTTGGAAAGGGTAGCATAATTGCTGCGGGTTCAGTGGTAACAGGTGATGTTGAACCCTATTCAATTTATGGAGGCAATCCGGCCAGGAAAATCAAGGATAGATTTTCAACCGAAGAAGAAAAGGCTGAGCATATCAGACTGTGCGGTTTAAAGGGCTCAGATGCTGGAGAGGAAAATAAAGATAACAGAAAATAATATTTTGATAATGTCATCAGGTATTAAAGATTTCGTTTCTGGAGTGGCTATTGATGAGGTTAATATCTTCGATATAAGGATCAATCCTCTGAGAAGATTTGAATTCTTGGTAATTATTGAAAGCGCTATCAGGAACGGGCGGCAGCTTGCGCAATTTGGGGTCAACTCCGCAACAATAAATGATATCGTCAGGAATAAGGAATTCAAGCATACTATCAACAGTGCTGATCTTGTGCATATTGATGGTATGTCAGTGGTCTGGGCTCTGCGGTCATTTGGATACACTGTACCTGAAAGGGTAGCAACTCCTGATCTTGCAGATGATATACTTGCTATGGCAAACCGTGAACGGATGAGTATTTTCCTCTTTGGTGCGCAGGAGAATATCCTTTCGTTGTGCCGGAAAAATATTGAAAAGAAATTTCCAAACATCGTAATCGCCGGAAGTCGAAATGGTTATTACAGGCCTGAAGAGGAGAAAGACATATTCGACCTTATAAACAAGGCTAATCCTGACATTCTTTTCCTCGGGATGTCCTCACCAAAGAAGGAGCTCTTTTTCGAAAGCTACAGGCATAGATTGGAGGCAAGGTATATACTTGGCGTGGGTGGTTATTTCGATATTATATCCGGGCTGATCAGGAGAGCTCCCCGATGGATGCAGGATACCGGCCTTGAATGGTTGTTCAGACTCATGCAGGAACCAAGGAGACTCTGGAAGAGATATCTGATCGGGATATTCCAGTTCTTCTGGCTTGTGACAAAGGAAAAACTCAGGAGAATTTTTAAACGTAAAAGAGAATAGATGGTTATTGATCACATTTCATTCGCTGTAAAGAATCTGGAAGAGGGAATCAGCTACTGGAGCCGTGTTTTCGGGTACAGGCAGTTGACCAACATGGTGGTCAATTCCCTTCAAAAAGTAAAAGTCGTATTTCTTTGCAAAGAGGGTAGTATCACAGTAAAGTTAATTGAGCCTGCAGAAGGAAATCAGTCTTTGCAGAACTTTGTGAACAGGGGAGGAGGCTTTCATCACATATGTTTCATATGTTCAGATATAAATGAAAAACTTAACGAGTTATCTGACAAAGGTCTATTGGTATTAGTTCCACCCCAACCCGGGGAAGCGTTTAATAATCATGAAATAGCATTTTTACTTGCACGGTACGGACTTAATATTGAATTAATTGACACAGAAGAAAGACGTGGATTAATATAGACCAGGGAAAAAATACTACTACAAGATTAAACCAGTATATCAAGCTATTATAAGTATTTCTTAAAACAAGGTGAGTAATAACAGCGACTGCCAGGTGATTGTTGACCCCCGGTCAAGAATTGTATATGCTTCTTATTATATTCAGGGGATTGTTGATTTGTTTGGTGCGGAGAAGGTTTGTTTCCGGATGTCCCCTTTTGAACTGCTGGTGAAGAAATATGACAATCTTGCCTTTGATGAATTCTTTGCATTTATTATTATCAGAAATGGACAAAGAGTTAAGATTGTTATTGACTATAAGGATAACTATACTATAAATTATGAAATTTACGACTGGTGTGATGTATATGGGAAGGTAAATCTGAACCCAAAATATACAGACTTATTCGATTATAATAAGATAATAAATATTGGACCGGGATTTGGTATCAGGATAATGGGAAATTTTGCGACAATCCTTAATGCCATGTCTAATTTTATCAAATCATACAGGTATTCAGATATAAAATATTATCCTTTTTTCTATGGTTATTATTGGCAGACAAAAAGACTCCCAATATCAGACTTTACTAATAGTCCGACTGATGGCAAGTATGTTTTTTTTGTATCAACACTCTGGAATCATGACAATTGCATTAGGAGCACCAATGTTCTGCGAGCTGCTTTTATAGAAGAATGTAAGAATGCGGGACTAAACTTTGAAGGGGGTTTATATGCTAAGCAATCAAATAGGGAATACAATAAATATAAACATCTGGTATATTCAAAATTTATTTCCTTCCCATCGTACATAAGTATGACTAAAAGGTCATCAGTTGTTTTCAATACTCCTACAGTATTTAACTGTCATGGATGGAAACTGGGTGAATATTTTGCATTGGGTAAAGCCATAATTTCGACACCCCTGATAAACAAAATGCCGGTTGATTTGGAACACAGAAAGAACATACACTTCATTGAAGATGCATCAGAAATGAAAGATGCGATTGGTAAGATTCTAAGCGATCACAAGTATCGGGCAACTCTTGAAGAAGGAGCGCTTGAATACTACCATAAATATCTGAGTCCCGAAATGGTAATAAAAAGAATATTACATCATCCAACCTGCAATCCTTAATAGTGTTACAATCAGTCCGCCCGCGGTAGAAGGTTGTAATGACTTTTGATAATTCTTTTCTTTTCTGAAGGACTAAGATTTCTGATAGACAGGTAATTTGGATTCTGCAGATAAAATAGCTTTTGAACGCTCATTGGCATTACTACCTTTGCTGGATTGCCAACTATAACTGAATTTTCGGGGAAGTTTCCTCGCACAACACTTCCAGCTCCGATGATACAGTTGTCTCCGACGGTGGTGCCTGGCAAGATTGTGCAATTGTTTCCGATGAACACATTATTGCCGATTTTAATTTTGCCGAAGACATCGGCATTTTCAATTTCGTCCCGAAAGCACCAAATAGCACCGTCATGAGTTATGAAGTCGGTGCCTGCGGCAATA
>JAAZCB010001273.1 GCA_012513545.1 Clostridiaceae bacterium | reverse complement strand
TTTCAGTATGCCATAAAGTATTTTGACGGCTTTAGCTTTATTACGCCTTTTATGGAAAAATATGTTATGAGCAGCTATGAGAATAGGGACTATAAAATTGTGAACTGGAGTTCAGGAGTTGATCTTGATCAATTTAATCCGTACAATTATATATCCAACAGACCAAGTGGGAAGTTTAGACTGTTCTATCATGGTGGGATCTCTCTATCTCGTGGTAACCTTAATTTAATCAAAGCTGCACATCTGTTAGTAAAGGCGGGCTATGAAATTGAACTATTACAAGTTGGCATCTTAGTCGATAAAGAAATAAAAGATTATTGCGAAGCACAGAACATTTCTTCATGGTGTAAAATACTACCACCTGTACCACTTACGGCGATACCTCAGATGATTGCCGATTGTGATTTGCCAGTCCTGCCTTTTCCGAATTTTATGGCATGGAGGGTATCAAGTCCAATTAAAATGATGGAGTATTTAGCTATGGGAAAAAAGCTATTGGTCCCAAACATGGAGGCTTTCACTAATGTTTTTAAGGAAACACCTCAGTTATGTTTTTATTACGATGTACATGCAATAAACCCAATAGAGGAGATTTCTAATGCCATCAAAGTGATTCTTGATGAAAATTTTCTCGGTAACAACAACTTTTTCAAAGAAGCGAGGGATTTTGTAGGCAAAAGCTATTCCTGGGATAAACAAGCGGCTAACCTTTTTGACTTCTGTAACAAATTATGAGTTTACAGCGACAAGTTTGGTTATATATAGCATTATTCATGGTTTATACTCAGGGATTTTGGGAAAGGATATTCAAGTTGCCACCCGATACAAGCCTGATAGTTGAGTTACCAGTCTGGATATATTTGTTATTATCAGCAAAGACCTTTTTCAGACCAGTACCTGGAAGTATAATGGTTATAGGGTATGTATTTATTTCTTTTCTTATCGGATTAATTAATCAGAGTGGGCTAATATCGTGGATTAAGCATATTAGGTTTCTTCTATATTTTTATTTGATATTTCAAACGCTTTGGAATTCTCAAATTACTAATAGACAATGGTTGTCTATTTTGAGATTTTTAGTTTTTCTTATTATACTTCAAGGTATAGGTTCTCTATATAATATCATTATTTTAAATAGTCGTGTGGAGGGGCAGGTTGGTCTTATGTCTTCAATTGGAGGAACTACAGCATCAATATTCCCACTTTTGGTCATCAGCGTGGCAACCGTAATATTCCTTTTTGTCTATAAGCACGAGCGTAGGATAAACTTCTATTTAATTCTATGTGTAATTAGTACTGCACTAGTGGGATTCGCAAGTTTGAAACGGGCAGTTTATTTTTATGTACCTATCTTTGTTCTTATATCTCTTATTATTTCGGCCATTCATCTAAAACCAAAAGTATATTTTAATAAGATTTTGGTGATTGGAGTAATTATATTATGTACTATCCCTTTTTATATTCATGGTGTTAAAAATTCTGGAGGAATTAGTGATAAAATCACGGATGATGATAACATAATTGAGGTGGTTCGAAAGGCAGTAGCCTATATTGAGGTTTACGAGCACTTGACAACTGAAAAAGGATATACCGGTGGCAGGACGGCAACTACAATGCGAATAGTTCAAAAGACAACAGAAAACATACAAGTTTTTTTTACTGGACATGGTTATGGCTCCGTTAAAGAACAAAAAACCTTGTCATCTCTGGAATTTGTTTATGGGATTGTAGGAATTACGCGCGACATGGTTTCAGGTGGTTGGATAATAATGATACTAACAATTCTCATTGTATCGACAGTGATTTTGAGAAACAGATCGGCCTACTATGAATTTACTCAGGTAGTAAGATTAATACTATTACTTATTTTTCTGGCTACTCATTTAACCTATTCATCAGATTTTACAGTAAGTCTCAAGATTACGTTTTCTCTGGCTATATTGTGTGTATTCATTAACTCGCCTTTTCATAATGCTGCTTTAAATGAGTTGATTAGCGGTTATTTCTATTCTTATAATGCTCATGAATTTTCAAATTATAGATAGACCTCATGCATGAAACCCCTTAGATACCTCTTTATAGAATTCATATCATTGATATTTTACTTTTCAGCAGGATGCTTTTTGCTAAAGGTTCTGCTCAGAAGCAAACCCATCCTAATAATTTTAAATTATCATAATTTTTCAAAGTACAATAATTATGCAATCAAAAGAGGAGATATACTTGAATCTGGTTATGCCGGAAATTTTGAAAGACAAATCAAATTCATAAAAAAGCATTTTAACTTTTGTTACCCTGAAATCTTTTTTAAAGGGAGTTACAAAAGTGGCTTAAATGTCCTGATAACTTTTGATGATGGTTATAAGGATAATTATGAAGTCGCTGTACCTGTTTTGGAAAGGTATAAGGCTGCAACGATTTTCTTTCTAACAACTAATTATATAGGCACTAATAAATGGCTTTGGCATGATAAAGCAAGGTATTTAATTTCAAAGAAGA
>JAAZCB010001272.1 GCA_012513545.1 Clostridiaceae bacterium | reverse complement strand
TTTCCTGACGAGAGAGCAAGAGCACAAGGAGAAAATGAATACAGAGTGGAAACCCATGCGTTTGATAGATTGAATTTCATATTCTTCGACAACAAGCCTGATGATGGACATGAATATATCCAATTACTAGGGCTTCAAAATAACAAACGCAAATATAAATGGGTTCGTCGTGGCTATATTTCCGAACACGAGAGTCTAAAAAAGTATAAGATTTTTCTCCCAAAATCAAATGGTAGCGGTGCTCTCGGAGAAGTTTTAAGCACGCCGCTAATAGGCACTCCGCTAATAGGCACTACAGAAACATTTTTAACTGTTGGGTCATTTAATACAAAAAATGAAGCAAATGCTTTGCTCAAGTATATTTGCACTAAGTTTGCTCGTGTTTTATTAGGTGTCCTAAAAATTACGCAAGATAATACTTCGGAAAAGTGGAAATATGTCCCACTCCAGGATTTCACATCTAAGTCTGACATTGACTGGTCAAAATCGGTACGAGAAATTGACCGGCAATTATATAAAAAATATGATCTTGATGAGTCTGAGATTGAATTTATCGAATCCCATGTAAAGGAGATGAAATAATGGCAAGCAATATGATTAAAACCATAAACCAAGCGAATCCAACAATCTATGCATATATTACTCCGAATGATGTATCGAAAAAGGGATGGGTCAAGATTGGGTATACAGATCGTGATGCCGAAACGCGAATCAAGGAGCAGACACATACGTCAGATACGAAATTCGAAATGCTATGGGCGCACGATGCAAGATATGATGGCGGTGAATATTTTGGTGACAATGATTTTCACTGGTATCTTGTTCAGTGCGGTATCGAGCAAGGAAAGCATAAGACTTCGGGGAAGCCATCTGAGTGGTTTCATTTTGGCGAAGGAAAAGAAAAGAAAGCGGAAGAGCTATTCAAAAAATTCGTGTTCAAAGATTACAGCAAAATTCAGTCTCCTGCAGGAGGGGAACAATATCAGCTTCGTGAGGAACAAGCAGATGCTGTTGAAAGAACTCTAGCATATTTTAAATCAGATAAGGATAGCACAGAATTTCTTTGGAATGCAAAGCCACGATTCGGTAAAACTCTTGCGACCTATGACTTCATTCGTAAAGGTGATTTTACAAATGTTCTCATAGTCACTAATCGGCCTGCAATAGCAAATTCCTGGTATGATGACTTTGAAAAATTTATTAAATGGCAAGAACCCGAAATGTACTTTGTATCTGAAACAGACTCTCTCAAAACAACAAAGTCTCTATCTCGAGATGAATATAAAGAGATTGTTATAAATTCCAAGAGACCCAAGCAGATTGCTTTTGTCAGTCTGCAAGATTTGAAGGGATCGGTTTCTTTTGGCGGCGGTATTGAAAAACTTGAGTGGGTAGCCAACATAGAATGGGATCTGCTTGTGGTTGATGAAGCACATGAAGGAGTGGACACATCAAAGACTGATTGGGCATTTTCAAGGATAATGCGGAAATTCACATTGCATATGTCAGGTACGCCATTCAAAGCTATCGCAACCAGCAAATTCAGCGCTGAGCAGATATATAACTGGTCATACGCCGATGAGCAAGAAAAAAAGAAAAACTGGGACTATGATAAAGGTAGCAATCCATATGAACTATTGCCACAACTTAACTTATTTACATATCAACTTTCTGCGATGATAGAGGAGAAGCTTCTTGAAGGCCAGGCAATAGGAGAAACTACTTATGATTTTGCTTTTGACCTCAATGAGTTCTTTGCTGTCGAAGAAGGAAAGAATACCTTTAAGCATGAAAAAGATGTGAAGAAATGGCTGGAAAGACTGACAAAGAATGAAAAATATCCATTCTCCACACCTGTTCTGCGCAAAGAATTGAAGCATACTTTTTGGCTTCTTGACAGAGTTGCCAGTGCAAAAGCTTTGGCAAAACTACTTAATG
>JAAZCB010001271.1 GCA_012513545.1 Clostridiaceae bacterium | reverse complement strand
TTTTATTGAAAAAGCTGATCGAAGTATTGTTGGTGATGGTGGATTTAAAGGGGATCCCAATGAAAATGGAGAGATAGATATTGGCTATGGAATAGTAAAAAGTAAAAGAAGAAAAGGGTATGGATTTGAAGCAGTTTCAGAGCTTATAAGATGGGGATTTACCAATTCAAATGTTAGATGTATAACAGCCGATTGTTTGAATGATAATGAAGCATCAATAAAGTTACTTGAGAAACTCGGAATGAAGAAAACAAAAGTAGTAGAAAATTTAAGTTATTTTATTTTACAATCCTTTGGTGTTAAAAGATTTGAAGGACAATAAGAAGATATTACAGAACTTGAAGTTTTGTATTTTAAATTGAGATTATGAGGTAATACTTTTATGGAAATAAAAATAATTTCTAGTAATAAGAAACAATTTATTGATTTGTTGCTGCTGGCAGATGAGCAAGAAGATATGATTGATAAATATTTAGAACGTGGAGATATGTTTGCTCTATATGATGATGACTTGAAAAGTATCTGTGTGGTGACTCAAGAGGATGACGAAAAATATGAACTTAAAAATATAGCAACATATGAAAAATATCAAGGTAAAGGCTACGGTAAAAAATTGATTGAGTATATATTTGAATATTATAAAGACAGATGTAAAACAATGCTTGTTGGAACAGGAGATTGTCCATTTATTATTTCTTTTTATGAGAGTTGTGGATTTATAAAGTCTCATCGAATTAAGAATTTTTTTATTGACAATTATAACCATCCAATTTATGAAGGTGAAGTACAGCTAGTTGATATGTTATATCTAAGAAAAGATTTTTGAGAAAATTGGATAAGCTTTGTTCTCATTACTAATATTATCGGAGGAATAGATGAAAAAAACTCTATTCATTTTCCTAGTGTTTATTTTAATTAGTATTTTCGTATTATGTATTCGGTAACAAGTAATCTTATCAGCTTTTTGCTGGGGACATTATTTATTGTTTTACAGATATAATGGGCTGATGTCCTGTCAGCCTCCGGATTCGTGCGGGCAAACTTTACATAACAACTTATGAAGGGTAGAAATGCTGTTTCTAAGGCAGTTAATGCAGTGCTTTTCTCGCGAATTCAAGGAATATATGTAATGGGAGCCTCCGTATCAGGACGCTCCCATTACTAAAACTCTTAATATTTAATTTTTTAAGGGCAGTTCTGTGATTATTTCCAATACATATCTTTTTAAAATTGAAAAATCTGTTGAATTTATACGTTTATCAAGATTTAAGTCTGCCGCATCTACATTTATATCATCGGTTAATTCCAGCAGGTACCTTTTAAAAAGTGATACATCCGTTGAGTTAACCTTTTTATCACTATTTAAATCTCCATACATAACAGTAACTTTTTCTGTCGGAGTAGGAGGAGGTGTATCTAATGGTGAGCTTGTAGGTGTAGGCGTAGGAGATGTTTCTTTTGGACCTTCACCTGTTGTAGTGACGCCGTTTTTACCCAAAGGAATTTTATGGTCAAGACCAATAAACTTTCCTTCAGCATTTCTCCACAAAGTAGGCAGCAGGTAGTTATCATATTTGTTGTCATTCCATTTAAGATCTCTTCCTCCGGGGAAAGATGTACCTTCACCACGGGTAAACAACCCATCGGTATCAGCGGAATCAATGTTTATACACCAGAAAGTGTGGTGCAATTTATATTTATTAGCTACAATATAGTCTCTCATGCATCTTAAGTATTTTTGATTAAGGGGAAGTAGAGGATCATTACCTTCTGTTTTGCCTCCCCATTCACCAAGCAATAATGGGGATATACCCTGTTCCATGATATATGCCCAGTTGTCTCTCCAGCATTGCTCATATAATATTTTGCTTGCCTCTGTATCACTTGCAGTAGTGAAAGCGCCTTTAAACCAGGATTGTTCATACACCAAAGGACCGTAATCATGTGGTGAATATACAAGCTGCTTCTGATATGCTCCCAACTGTATCGGATAATCCTTAACACCTCTTAAACTTCCGCCCCACCAGTTGCCAAAATAGTCGTCAGTTCCTGTCCAGGGGCTTGTGTTGACTTCTTCATCATCCCATTTACCATCTTTGGGGTATATTTCTACATCTTCAACAAATATCAGAGCATTCGGATGAACAGCCAATATTGCCAGTGCCGTTTCCTGAGCTACTCTTTTCCAGTTGGTTGCCCTGTTGGAGTTATCCCAAATAGCACTCTCTGATATTATTTTCAAATCTCCGGAATTTGTATGAGGCTCATTTTTAAGATCAAAACCTATAATTGTGTCATCATTTTTGTAATGGTTGGCAACCCAGACCCAGGAAGACTTGAAAATTTCTTCGGTTATGGATCCTTTGAACCAAAGCGGATGTGTATGACCCTGATTGTCTGTTTCTGCACTATGTACATCAAGTATAACCTTAATTCCGACTCTTTTGAAGTTTTCCAGCATTAAATTAAACAGTTCATAACTGTTTAAGCCGGACAGAATTTCGTTATTATAGCTTGTATCTGTGGATTCGGGGTATTGCCCCTTGCTCCAGGCATATAGAGTGTCTGTTGCGATAGGTATTCTTACTACATTTATACCTTTGTCCGCAACTTGCTCAATATCTGCTATTATGTTACT
>JAAZCB010001270.1 GCA_012513545.1 Clostridiaceae bacterium | reverse complement strand
TAATAATAAGCAGGAGTAAACTTAAATACTCCTGCTATTATAAATACTTAAAAAAGTTAATAAAACACTTCAGAATACTCATATCTGTCGGGTCTTACATGCTCTACATACAACCTGCACCCAGGAAGTCCCGATCGTCTTAATATCCCCAGGGCTTTTTCCAATTCCGATTTTTCAAATCTAACGCCCATGTTACATAAGTCAATCATAATGTCTCTGGGCATATAGGTTATTTCACACGCTATGCCGTCATTTTTCATTCTACTCTCAAGCAGAAATGCATGTGACCTTGATTCCAGCCCTACGTAATACCATGTCATAAATGTCACTCCATACAAATTAAGCCATCTGTAATATTAAAGTAATTATGCCTTATTTTCCTGATTCATAAAAATATAGAACTGCAAGTTGCCTTACAGTTCCATATTTTATAAAGCAAACCTATTCACTACGTTCCTTCTTGTCTAGAGGATTCCATTTCTGATCAGGGAAGAATTTGGTAGGGAAAGGTGTTTTAGATCTGTCATTAAAGGTCTTGCAGTTCTGTACTGCCGGATTGATCTGCTCAGGCGGAACAGGACAGTAACCGTATGCAGGTATAAGCAGTTGAACTACGCACTCACATTTAATTACAAAAAATACACCTATGTCAAGTGTCAATACTCCGGTTGAAGGGCAAATTGAATCATTAAATGCCTCAGCAAGAGCTTCAACCTTTATCATTGTTCCATCCGGATCAAAGGTCTTTTTCGGACCGCCCCAGAAATCTTCATTTGACTTGATTACACCAATCTGTGCAACACAGTTTGGACAGTATATTTCGTTGATGGTAAGGTTAAAAGTTGCTTCATCACACTGTTCCAGTTGCTCATCTCCGTCTGAATAGTGGATAGTATACTTAATCCTTACAAAAAGTTTAAGCTTTTTGTAACCAGGCCTTGATAATGAATCTACTTTTGAAATTACTTTTACTTCAACAATGTCAAAGTCGGTAGCTCCTTCAAAAGCAAAAACAGTCGGGCCGCAATCTCTACCTTTTTTCAGGCAAACAGTCCTTGTAACACAATCTCTTAAGGCTACCTGGTCAAATACCTTAGGCACCTGTATGCAAACAAGCTCATTTGGTGGTGGAAAACAGTCAGGATTCAATATCTGACCTGCTTCTATTTTTGGTCCATGTTCAAAACCAGACATAAAAAAACCTCCTTTTACATAATACCTTATATCAGTTAGTATAATCAGCAAGTATTTAATCCATTATCTTGTCATTAGCTGTTCTATACTATCATTATATTAGGTGAGAAAAAAAAGGTTACACTTTGAATGCTTTATGGTAAAAAAATTAACATAAAATTATTTCCCTTCGGGAAATGACACATAACAAAAAACAGGGACAGTACGCTTTCGTTACTGTCCCTGCTATAAATTGTCCTTACTATCTTCGGGGTTCCACAATTAACTTAATAGCTGTCTTTTCCTGTCCATCGATCTCAACATCTGTAAAAGCAGGAATACAAATTAATTCTATTCCTGATGGGGCAACAAAACCTCTTGCTATAGCTATTGCCTTAATAGCCTGGTTCAATGCTCCAGCACCAATTGCCTGAATTTCTACTGTTCCTTTCTCCCGTACAAAGCCTGCTAACGCCCCTGCTATAGAGTTTGGATTGGATTTAGCTGAAACTTTAAGTACACTCATAAATTTCATTACCCCCTTTTCTTAATGTACAGGAAACCATGCTCAATTCGTAAATCCATAAGAATCGTACTACATCGTTTACTATACATAAACAAAGTCTGCATTTGTCTTAACAGACTTTATCTACATAGTTATATTATTCTACATATAATCTTAAATTCCTCTTTTTTTCTATAATTTTTGGTACTTAAGAATCGATTGCCGTCGATTCAATTAATGCTGCCAACAAATATATCAGTTTTCCAGAAGATGATATATTCTTTGAATACTTAACGTCTTCCCTGTTTTCTCGTCAATCTCCAGATAAACTGCGTTAAATTGAACAGGTCCATGTGCAATTTCAAATTTCAAAGGCATATGTGTTATAAACTTCTCAATAACAATATCTCTATTTACCCCTATTATACCATCATATGGACCTGTCATACCCACATCAGATATATAAGCTGTTCCACAGGGTAATATTCTTTCATCTGCAGTCTGAACATGTGTGTGTGTTCCAAGAACACAGCTTACTCTTCCGTCTAAATGCCAGGCCATAGCACTTTTTTCTGATGTTGCTTCAGCATGCATATCAACCAAGACCACTTTCACAAAGCTTTTTAGATGCTCTATTTCTCTTTCTGCAGCCTTGAACGGACAATCAACGCTGTCCATATAAACCCGTCCTAATAGGTTTACCACCCCTATTTTAGCTTTTTCGCCATTTATTATTGCTGATCCCTTCCCAGGCAACTCAGCTGGATAATTGGCGGGTCTGACAATACGTGTATCCGAATCTATAAAATTTGTTATCTCCCTTTTAGACCATGTGTGATTCCCGAGAGTTATAGCATGAATTCCACACTTGTACAATTCCTGAGCTACAACATATGTAATGCCACTCCCACCGGCCGAATTTTCTCCGTTTGCAATACAAAAATCAATATTCATCTCTTTCTTAAGCTTCTGAATCATTTCTTTTGCTGCTTTTCTGCCGGGATTACCGACAATATCTCCAATAAATAATACGTTCAAAACATATCCTCCATTTCAATATAAAACAATAAAAAGCTGTGGGACTTCGAGTCCCCCGCTTTCTGCAGGATTTCCCTCTTTCACTTCGTTCAAAAGAGGTTGAATAAAAAGCTGCGGGACGTCGAGTCCCTTGCTTTTTCCCTCTTTCACTTCGTTCAAAAGAGGTTGTAATAACATAAAAAGCGTGAACCCACGCTTTTTATGTTATACATGTTATAAATTATTTAGCATACTCAATAAATCTTGTTTCTCTTATTACATTTACCTTTATCTGCCCAGGATAATCAAGTTCATTTTCAATTTTCTTGACAATTTCCCTTGCAACTAATGGTATATCAACATCTGTCACGTCTTCAGGTTTTACCATAATGCGTATTTCCCTTCCCGCCTGTATGGCAAAACACTTGTCAACACCTTCGAATGAATTTGCAATTTCCTCAAGCTTTTCCAATCTCTTTATATATGACTCGAGAGTCTCTCTTCTTGCTCCCGGACGTGCCGCTGATATGGAATCCGCAGCCTGTACCAACACTGCAACAAGAGTTGTTGCTTCAATATCCCCATGGTGAGAAGCAATTGCACTGACAATGTCGTTGCCTTCCTTGTATTTCTTTGCAAGATCAGCTCCGATTGTCACATGTGAACCTTCAACTTCATGGTCTACAGCTTTGCCTATATCATGCAGCAAACCTGCTCTTTTTGCGAGATTAACATCTCCGCCAAGTTCAGCTGCCATCATTCCAGCCAAATGTGCAACCTCTATTGAGTGATTTAATACATTCTGACCGTAACTGGTTCTAAACCTGAGTTTACCTAAAAGTTTGATAAGTTCCGGATGCAAACCGTGAACTCCTGTTTCAAATGTTGCATGATCGCCCTCCTGGCGTATGGTGTTTTCAACTTCTTTCTTAGCTTTATCCACCATCTCTTCAATTCTCGCCGGATGAATTCTTCCGTCAAGAATAAGCTTTTCAAGAGTTATCCTTGCAACTTCTCTTCTTATCGGATCAAAACCTGAGAGTATAACGGCTTCAGGAGTATCATCAATAATAAGGTCAATCCCCGTTAATGTTTCAAGTGTCCTGATATTCCTACCCTCACGGCCAATAATTCGACCCTTCATTTCATCATTTGGAAGAGGTACTACTGATACTGTAACTTCTGAAACATGGTCAGCTGCACATTTTTGTATAGCCAGAGCAACAATGTTCTTTGCTTTCATATCAGCCTCTTCTTTGGCCTTAGCTTCAATTTCCTTGATTAGTATTGCCATTTCGTGCCTTACTTCATTCTCTACGTTTTTCAGAAGAATTTCCTTGGCTTCATCAATAGACAGACCTGATATTCTTTCAAGCTCATCCATCTGTTGTTTCTGAAGTTCCAGGGTTTTATCCTGCAGCAGTTGAATTTCCTTTGTCTTCTTTGTAAGGACCTCATCCTTCTGCTCAAGTGCTTCGACCTTCTTGTCAAGCGACTCTTCCTTCTGAACAATTCTTCTTTCCTGCCTTTGGATTTCGTTTCTGCGATCCTTGATTTCCCTTTCAAGTTCCACTCTGCTTCTGTGAATCTCTTCCTTTGCCTCAAGCAGTACTTCTCTCTTTTTACCCTCTGCAACTTTCTGTGCTTCACTAATCATTCTCTTTGCTTCCTGCTCAGCACTGCCGATTTCCTGTTCCGCCTTCTTTTTCCTAAACTCAATCCCTTTACGGAAACTTATTCCTGAAGCAATAATTATTCCAATTACTGCAATTACAGCACCTATTAGTAGCCCGATTAGAATAGATATTAGATGTATAGCACACACCTCCTCGTATTCAGTTTTCAATGAACATACCGGTTAAAACCGTTAATTATTAATGTGCAGTTGGCAATACCAACTGCTTAAAACGCAAATTACAAACTAATTGTAAACTTATTTATTTTTTATGTCAAGAAAAACAAAACTACCAGCATCAGGGTCGCTTCCACTTAACTTTGAACATTCATATTTACTT
>JAAZCB010001269.1 GCA_012513545.1 Clostridiaceae bacterium | reverse complement strand
TAAAATACACCTGTCTAATAAAGACGGATGCAATAAAATGATTCGACCTATCGTAGTCCGGAATTCCTATGAATATTGCAACTGGCTTTTTTCCAAATCCAATAGTCGATAAATCTACCGTACTTCTTGCGGTCATCTTTGCAATGTTTTCATAAGTGAATACTTGCAATTTTGATAAAGTGTTAGAGTAAATACTTCCCTTTGTCTTTTCTCCTGCCATGCCTATACCTGCATATTTAAGTCTCGCAATATTACCTTCAGGTCTATTGTTAAAATATGCATCAAGTTCAGATTCCCCGTCTGCAGTAAAAATATTTGAAAGAACTGAAAATGTATTTATTATCGAATACATATTTATATTCTTTTCATTCTCGTATACTGGTTCAAATCTATTATATGAGTAATCAATTACTGGCACTTTACTATTCCTTGCTTCTTCTATTTCATAAAGAGGCCTTTCTAACTCCTCTGCCAACTCCTCATTTGTAGGCTCTGGAATGAATGATTCTATATGCTTGATTTCCTCATTCAATTTATATAATTCTTTATCTTTATCTGATAACTTATTAATTGCTGCTTCTTTTCTTTTCTTTTCAATTTTCAAATGCTCATATTCTCTTTGCTTATTTAACTCCCTATCAGCTCTCACATTATCTTCTACTGCAGCCATGATGAGTGCTGTTAAAAGAGATGTGCTTGTATCTGCCCAAAACTTCTCATCGCCTCCGGCCTCATCAGGATTGAAGATTGAAAAGCAAAATGATGAACACAACAACTCTGCATTTGGAAGATTGCCGTCTTTGTATTCTTCAATTATTGCTGACAAGGGATTGAATCCCATTGAGTATTCTGGATCAACGAGATTTAAGATATGGTATTCATACCCCCTTCGTTTTAATTCAGGAATTGTTGCCGCAGCTAATTCCAGTTTGGGATCTGTTATTATCATGCTTGCCTTTTTTTCAGCTCTTGAGTAAATATCAATTTCCGGAAAAACTTCAAGTTCTCCTTTCCCGGATCTCGTGATACCGATGATGAGATTATTAACAGGACTATCATCAATGTAAAGTTTGTTTCCATCTCTGGCAATTGGAATTCCTCCACCGCCTTTGAATACTTCTTTTGAATCAGGTACAGCTCGATATTGTTGTTTAATTTCTTCTTTCGTTGTCCACCTTGCTGTCCCCTTTTGTCCTACATTTAAATCTTTATATGCAACTTGTACCTCATAATATGATTTCACGTATCCTATTAATAAAAGTATTAGTATCACAAGGTATATCCACTTGTATGACAGCCGAAATTGGAACATCTGAACGATGTTCCAATTTACTTTTACTTCGCTGCCACCTTCGAGGACTGATATACTCTTAAACCATGAAGGGAATTGCTCAATAATGTTCATCATATAGGTTGCTATAAGAACAATTGCTATCGCAAACACGATGTATATTAGAGTAAAACTCTTTATGCTCGATAACAGCCTATTGAGATTCATCAGTCTCTCTCTATTGTTATATGATTCTTTCCTAGTTGTCTTATTTTGATTGATAAACTTATTAAACATCTTTTTCTCCCCTCAGTTATCTATTGAAACCATCCGGTAAAAAGGGTTGCAAGGCCTGCTGCAAGCATAATCAAAGCGATACCACCAATCACCCATGGAGCTTTTGACTTTACAGATTCTTTGCCTTTCTCTCCACCGATTATCAGAATTATCCCTCCGACTACCAGCACGCCCATCACAAGCCACTTCGCCATGCCTTTACCTGATGATTCAATACCCGTTGCGGCATCATGAGCCGCTTCTTCCAATTTGTCCGCATATGCATATATTGGTGATGTCATAATAAAGGCGGTCGCAAGTGCGGCCACCCCTATAATTTTTGCCGTGATGCAGGACATTTTATTGCTAATTTTCCTAATCATTTGGGCCCTCTTTTCATTCCATTTCGGGTTCAGTTTTTTCTTTTTTCTTGGTTTTGCCTTCTTTTGCTTTTTTATCTGATTTACTAGCCTCTTTTTTTTGCTCTTTAACCTCATATAATTGGTCTATTTCTCCTTTGTTATAGTCAATGAGCATTGAACTAATCTGCTTGTCAATCGTATTTGTCTCATCAATTCTGTTTACCGTATATGCCATTTGTACAATAGGTTTGTTGCCGCTATTCGGGCCTCCCGGTATTCTTTCAATGCCTTTAGCTTGTCCGGAAAAAGTGAGCATATCACCCTTATCCATCCCTGATATGTGTTCGGCTTTGTCTCCCCATGCAACAATTGGTACCGGAATACCTTGCTTTGTCCCTTTATCATTAATTGTTTTTCCATTTGGATCATAAGCATATACAGTTGTGTTTACCACGCTAACTTCTTTTCCAT
>JAAZCB010001268.1 GCA_012513545.1 Clostridiaceae bacterium | reverse complement strand
TGTGTATAAGAGGGCAGCATGATTTATTAACAAAAATGCAAGTTATGAGTCTCCCCCAACCCCCCTCTTTTCAACATATACAATTATATTTGATAAATAAATTGTCCAGTCAGACTAGACCATCTCAAAAGTATACTTATCCGAACAAACTTGTTTCTGATGGAAAATCCTAGAATTAATAGTATTAAACTGATGGCAGATAAGATGATATAATCCAATGAGAATATATCTCTTGAGTGGACTAAGCATCCACACCGTTCTGTAAAATCTTGTTGAGTAAAGAATCCCAATAAAGTCCATAATATTAAAAATCCGAATAATACCTTTTGGCTCCTCAAAGGTCTTATCAACTTTTCTTTGCGAGGTGCTTTTATTAAGAAGATTGTAACTCCAATAATTACTATTGAAGGAAAGAAAAGAATCAATATATAATCAAAAATCATATTCATTTTATACTATCTGACGTTTGCAATTTCTGCAGCAAAATTGCAGGTAACGTTTTACAATATGAAACGGTTGGGTTTTCGGGCTGCGTTCTTGTCCACCGAGGAAAAAGTTGATGCGAGAACAAACCCTCGCAAAACACTGAATCCCAACTGTTTTATATTGTGTGTTGTGGCGTCGTAGTTTTTAAATATATCTCTAATTTATAATCATCGTATTTTAGTATATACCACTCATTATTTGAAATAGTCAATCCTTTATCCTCAAAATATGTTACCTGATTGTCAATTATCTTTTCATAAGGACAATCCAAAGGAACTTTATCGCACGAAACTTTAGTCTGCGTGTAACTATTCAAATCTATCTTAATGTAATTATTTTTATATCGACCCTTATCAATATATACAGCATTATCAACCTGATAGAAATATGAGTTATCCATGTAAACATGTCCTTTTGTCTTTACTCTCTTTAAAAACTTCATGTCCTCAATACTATAAAAATCAAGATAGGTTGGGTTATAATCATACTCAACAATCATTAATTTCTTAGTTGAATCAATTAGGATTGCTCCAGGTATTCCCCATTTTAAATCTTTCGGAGAATTAATGGTCGCAAACAACTTAAAATCATCAGGTATTTTTTGTGAATAACCTTGATATGATGTAAGAATCATAATACTCGTAAGTATCAAAAACCATGTCCTTATTCTTTTCATTTATTATCTAATCAATTATTTATTATTAATCAGCTATCAATTCTGCAGCGAGTTTACTATGCGCCACAACGTTCACCGGTATGCGCTGTTGCCGTTTCAGGGCGCTTACTGGTCGGGTTACCCACTTGGTAACCAAGTGAACCGACTTTAGCACCTGAACAACCCGGCAATTGCGTATTACCGGTTGTTGTACGCCGGTTTTATTGTTTTTTCAATATATTTCATGTTTCCACAATCTGCATCTAATACAGTCACTGAATCATTATAATTATCTGCAAAAAAGCTAATTAACAAACTTTCATAATCAGCCCATGTTCCACCGATTGGTGTATCTCGGCAAGTTTCAACTAAGCTAAACAGCCAATTCCCTTTTTGAAAAATAAATCCCCCTGGCTTTGATTCTACTATAAGGAGTTTAACTTTTTCAGCAGTTAAGGAATCCAGAGAGTCCAATGTTTTTAAATCGTACAATGCAAGTTTTGTTAGTCCTTTAAATGAAAGTTCTGCATCAAGAGTTGATTTGTACTCAATACAGAAAAGGGTAAAGTGTTCATAATAGTATGGTTCAATACGCTCTGGATAATCCTTATTTGAAAACGCGGCAATTTTTACTAATCCCTCAGTCGGAAATATATTAAGATGGCTTGGTACATTATGTAAGTCGGTGAATTCATGAATCCTTAATTTATCACCCAGAACTTTAAACGCAAATTCATTTACTCTTTTGAAATAATCTATTGAATCCTCAATATGGGAAATCTTAGTATCATTAATAACAGATTCTTTTTTGAAACTTTCGTCGCCACTTTTATCCAATTTGATATTACATGAAGTACATAGGAACAACAAAAGAATCACTTTTAATATCCATTTATCCATGTGTCTGTGATTTTAAACTGGCGTACAACGTTCAGCGGTAAGTTTAGTTGCCGCTTCCGTG
>JAAZCB010001267.1 GCA_012513545.1 Clostridiaceae bacterium | reverse complement strand
TTTTTAATCTTTTATTGAAAACAATAACTATTTATAATATAATAAACAAGTCACGGGCCATTAGCTCAGGGGATAGAGTGGCAGACTTCGAATCTGTTCGTCGGGGGTTCGAATCCCTCATGGCTCACTAATTGCAACAAAGCAAAGGGTTTAAGTGAAATCGAGCATTTCATTTTAGCCCTTTTTTAGCCCTTTAGTAAAATTTAATAAAAAAAGCCTGCCATAGTGACAGGATTATTATTTTGATATAATAGCTTTGTTAAACATGTTATTCAAACATTCTACTTCTGCTGCTTTAATATCTTCAAGTACATGGGTATAGATTTCAGTAGTTCTTATGGATCTATGTCCAAGCAATCTTGATACCGTTAAAATTGAGGTGCCGTTCTCAAACAACCGGGTAGCGTAGGTATGTCTTAGTGCATGGAACTTTTTCTGAGGTATGCCTGCACTTTTTAAAGCACGCTCCCATGAACGACGTAAATTCTTAGCATCTATATATGTACCCGTTTGTGAAGGGAACAGTAATTTATTTTCATTATATGCAGGTCCAAGCTTTAACTTTTCTGTTGCAATAAGTTTTTCTAATTTTTTTAATTCTTGCTTTAATATTTCGGGTATAGGAACTTCTCTCCTTGAAGACTTTGTTTTTGGTCTTGTAACTTTTAATTCGTATTTATTTTTGTCCTTGTTTTTCTTGTTGTCTTCATTATCTTCATCAAACACTTTGATAGAACGAAGAGTTTTGTTTATTTTTACTGTAGATGTTTCAGTTAAATCTGATTTTTCTATTGCAAGTAATTCTCCTTGTCTTATTCCTGTTAGAACAGCAAACATTATAATAAAACGTAATTTTTTAAATCCTATGCTATCGATTAGGATATTCAATTCGTCCTGGCTAAATGTTTCAACAGCTTTGTCCTCTTCCTCAATTTCATCTTCATCACATTTTGGAATCTTAAGTCCTTTACAGGGATTCTTGATTAAATAGCCTTCTGATTCTGCATAATAGAAAAATTTATTTAGTAATTTATGAAGGTTACTTATTTGTGAATAGCTTTTGCCTTCATCCTGTAAAAGATTATAGTTTTTTTGTATTGCAAGTTTATTTATATCGGATATTTTCAATAGTCCAATACTTGAGTCTTTAATATAGTTTCTATATATTCCCTCATAACGTTCAAAGGTAGAAGATTTATTGCCGGAGCGTTTCTCAATATCCCATAACCAAGTATACATTGCTTGACTAAGTGATTGAATTGCTAAGTCCGGATTTAATCCTGCTTCAAGATCCTTTATATACTGTTTCTTTTTATTCTCTGCATCACTCTTTGATGAACCATAGAAGCTTTTCCTAATAGGTTTACCTTTTTCATCATGACCAATAGTTATCCTGGTGCGATAATATTCTTGCCCGTTAATATTTGAATTTATCTTTGGTTTGTTAGCCACGAATGTTCACCTTCTTAAAATTATTTATCATTATCATTATCTTTTGTATATTTTTGATTGTCGGATAAGTCTGATATATAGTTTAGTATTCTGGCTCTGCCTTCTTCGTTTAGATTTAAATAATAATTCTGTATTAATAAAAACAGAATACTTCCGTATAATTCACTGACCAATATGGCTTGGATATTGTAAGTTATAGAATAAATTAAATCATCACTCGCTTTTTTAATATCCGGATATATAGTAGGACCGTAAAATTCCATAGGTGTTTGTTTTTTTATTTCTTCGATAAAGTTAATTGTTGCATATTCTAAAAGTACATTCTCAATTATCTCCCCAGATTCCTCGTATAGAATATCTTTAGCGTTTTGTAATGATTCGCTAATTGCTTTTTCATTATAAGTTGAAATTGTATTTTTTATATAATTGAATATTTTTGATTTCGTGCCATGTATAATCTTTTCTAATAGTTGAATGGTTAATTCTTGTAGTATTAAATCAACAGCATTTTTAATCCCTTCCTCAAATTCTCGTTTATAATTCATCTCTCCAAGCATAGGATAATCAGTAATATGTTCTTTTAAAACTACAAGTAAATTGGAATACAAGGAATCATGATATCTTTGGATAAAATTATAAATATCATAATAACCCAATTTGTTTTCATAGTTATCACTTCCTGAACTATCCAACTTCATTAATTCTGCAGCTGTGGTCTCCAAAACCTCAGCAATTTTATGTATCATAGTTATATCTGGTTCTCTGGTACCGTTTTCGTATCTGGTTATAGTAACCCTCGATACATTAAGCAAATCTGCTAATTCTTTTTGACTCAAGCCCTTTTGTTTTCTAAGAAATTTAATATTTGAACTTAGTTTGTTCATACAACTACTCCTAAAAATTTTATATGTTAAGTGTACCAAAGTGGTGACAAAAAGTCAAAATAATTTTACAAAAGTCTTGACAAGTACCGAAGTGGCACTATATAATCAGATGTACCAATAAGGTACATTGATGGAGGTGAAAGTATTGACTTATAAATTAAAGGCTAAAAGAGTAGAAAAAGGAATTAAACAAAGCGACTTAGCAAAATTGCTTGGTATATCAAGACAATCACTTAGTGACATTGAACATAGAAGGATAGAGCCAAGACGTGATTTGATGCTAAAGATAGCGGATGCATTAAACGAGGATGTTTCAATATTATTTTTTAATGAGTAGGAGGGAGCTATAGTATGAAAAATCGATATCTTTTAAGTATTTCGGAGGCAGCTAAACGTTTTGGAATTGGTCGTGACCGTCTTTATGAGCTATGTTATACAGATAAAACTGTTCCAACAATTAAAATAGGACAGTATACAAAAATTAATGTTCCGATGATGGAAGAGTGGTTAGACAAAGCTACAAAAGAGGGCAGACAATTATAAATCATATTCCTAATGTAAACATACTACCACTATAAGTTATAAACTCTCTTTAATTCATTTCACGAAGAGTTAGGAATAGAACTCAAGAAAGGAAGTAGTGACTATGGCAAAAGGAATGAGCAGGGAGGCATTACTTAAATCATCGGAAACAAAAAGAAAAAGTATAAAGCAGATAGCTCAGCTTGAAGATACTGAAACAAGTATTGTAATAGACTACGATATTAAAAAAATTAAGATTTATACAAATCGAGCAACTGTAATGAACAGATTATCAAGGATGGGTTATGAGCTTAATGACCAGGTAATGGTTGAAGGACAAATATACAGCAGGAGTTATGAATTTGACACTAAGGAAATAGGAAGTTTTTTAAGAACAAGCATATTTAAATTTGATTAGGGGGAAAAGTAAATGATTAAAAGATTTTGGACAAAGTTCACAGATGACAATCAACTAATAGGATTCAAGTTGGTATGTGTAACAATAATAATGATTGCAGGTGAGGTGATTGTTTGAAAGATAGTATTAAATTAAAAAAAGGTGCAATTCCTGCTGTATAACAGAAACTACATCCGAAAGCCCACAATATTAATTTAAGCGCAGTCGAAAGCCGGGAAGCAAGGACTGCGAAAATTATTGTAGAACACAATATTATTATAACTAATTCTTACAATTTATCAAATAAAATACGAGGAGACAAGAAAATGAAGCAAACATTTGAATTATTAAAGATGCAAAAAGTGAAGGCTGTAATAGATAAGGTTAGGGAACTCAATGGATCATATGAAATAATTGCTAAAATAGAAGATAGGCAAAAACAATCACAAACGATAGATGTTATATTAAGCATCGATACAAATCCTATTGATATAAATAGTCTTGATGGTTGGAATCAGTATGTTAGAAGAGGAAATGTTAGACATTTAATTTTACAAGGTGTTGTTCCAACGGAGGAAAATTTAAAAAAATATCAAAGCCAAGTGAACACGGAAACGAATAAAATATTAAAAAACTTAAAACCTTATTCGGTACCTGTAGTTTTCCGGAATAAAAACAACAAAATGTTAAGCAGGAGCTTAGCTTACTAAATTGCTTAAGGATAAGGCATTAATAACTAATCAGAGCGACTTTGCTTATGATTATTGGTGCCCTGAAAATATATCAAAATGTGAAATAATATCACCTTTCGAAGAATGCTATAGAACAAAGTCATATATTGTAAGGGCAAGGGGTTGATATGGTGTGAGTACAGATGTTCAACTTGAGAAAGGTTTTACACAAATTGCAAATCAAATATTGGATGCATTAGCTAAAACCAATTTAAATGGTACTCAAAGAAGAATATTAGATGTTGTATTTAGACAGACATATGGATACAAAAGAAAAAGTCATGATTTGTCTGTGACATTTATTGCTAATGCAACAAATATTCATAAAAAGCAAATACAAAGAGAACTTACAGTTCTTATAAAAAAGAATATTGTTACTGTAGTAACTGAAGCAACTTTTAATAAGTCAAGAGTAATAAGTTTTAACAAAAAATATAATGAATGGATAAATAATGGTGAGGTAACTAATTCGCTACTACCCAACGAAATAGATACCCATACAGGGAACGAATTAGTTCCATCGACAGGGAATGAATTAGCTCCCCAAATAAAGAAAAAAGAAAATAATAAAGAAATAATATATAGTCCTGATAAAACGCATGAAGCAAAAAATATTATCAAAAGTGATACAAGCCTTTACAAAGCAGTTATTGATTATCTAAATCAAAAATGTAAAACAAATTACAGAGCGACCACAGATAAAACAAAGAAGCTTATTAGCGCAAGAATAAATGAAGGATTTTCATTAGATGACTTTAAAAAGGTTATTGATATAAAAGCTGCAGAATGGACCGGTACAGATTTTGAGAAGTATTTAAGACCTGATACATTATTCGGTACAAAATTTGAAAGTTATCTTAATCAAAAAAATAATTTAAAGAAAGGAAGCGATGCAGTTGGTAAATTCGGAAATGCAATCAAATTCAATATTCCAAAAAGCAGTAGAGAAACTACAGATACAAAAAACCTCAACGATGAAATCAAAGAGCTCGGACTTATATAAATGCAATAAATGCAAGGATACATCTTGGTTAACAGATGTAAGTCCCTGGAAAAGGTGCGAGTGCTTTGAACTTAATGAAGCGGAAAGAATGTTTTGTAAAAGCGGTATTAAAGATGGAAGCTATAATTTTTCTAATTTTCAGGAATGGAATGATAGCTCTAAAGTAATGAAAAAGGTTGCAACAGATTATTTTAAGGATTTCATACAGATAAAGGATAAAAGGCAAAATTCAATAGCTTTTTTAGGGCAAGTTGGCGGAGGAAAAACTCATCTGACAGTAGCATTAGGATTAAACATTCTAAAGAGTAAAAGGATTTCAGTCGTTTATCTTAATTACAGAGAAGTAATAACTGAGCTAAAACAAAATATACTCGATGAAGAGTTTTATAAAAAACAAATAAGCAAGTACCAAAATTCAAAGGTGTTGCTGATTGATGATATGTTGAAAGGCAAAGTGACTGATTCAGATAAAAATATCATGTTTGAAATAATTAACTTCAGATACATAAATCATCTTCCTTTGATAATCTCTTCTGAATATGGTTTGAATGATTTGCTTAACTATGATGAAGCGATAGGTAGCAGAATTTATGAAATGTGTAAGGATTACTTAGTTGAATTAGATAAGAATATAAAGAATAACTATAGACTCCGGACATAAAAAAGGCTATTTCATAAATAGCCTTAACAACACGGCCTCTTGCATCATGGGATAATACAAGATTAATTAATTTTATCATTATTATGTCGTAAAAGCAAGGGGTGATTTTTTGGATTTGACTAACAAAGAATTAATTGACCTTATAAAAAACAATGTTGACACAATGAACAATCTTGAAAGGTTGTATAAACAAAACACAGGATTTATAAATCATGTTGTTAGAAATCGAAGATATGACATATATGAAATTGATGATTTATTTCAAGAGGCATATATTGCTTTAGTTAAAGCTGTAGAACTTTTCGACGATAAAAGGGAGGATTTTAGCTTTCTCACTATGTTTAAATGGTGCATTCTAAATAGAATAAGAAATTTAGATGGCACAATACCTTCGCGTTTAAAGGGGCTAATAGTAAAGTTTAAAAGAATTCGAGATAACATAACTAAAGATTTGGGTTATGAACCTACAGATGACGAAATGATGGAAAAGATGGGAATTGATTATGAGAAACTTATCCGTATTAAACAGAATTTGTATTCGAGTGTACCTTTGGATGATTTCTTATATGGTGACGGAAAAACTACTAAATTAGATGTACTTGTAGATGAAAATGCTCATTTAATAGCACAGTATAATCTTGAAAATGAAGATATGAAAAACAAGGTCCATGGTAATATATCTATGCTTACTTATGAAATGCAAGATGTCCTAAAATTTGTATACATAGAAGAAAAACCTTACATCGATATAGCTGCAGAAATGGGAATTACAAGTTCCAAGGTAGTGAGTATTGAAAAAAGAGCATTAAGATACCTGCGGCAAAACAAAAGATTTCTAAATGATGTTATTGATTATGTTAAGGATGATGACATAAATTTCTATTCTAATAAATCAGCAGAGGATATAGCAATTCAAAAAATTTATGAGGACTCTAAGTTAAAATTCTAAATTAAAATTTACTATAAGGAGAAAAGGTTATCTATCGTTATTCTAAAAAACTGTTGAGACTATCGTTGTTACTAATGAATATTAGAAAGAAAAAGGAAGGAGTTGATGAAATGATATTAAAAACTATTTAAATTATGTTAATCAAGTAGCAAGGTTATTACAAGGCGACTTAAATTAAATGCATCATAACATCAAAATTATTTTAATTATGAAAAGGAGGCACATATGAATGAATCAGAAAAAAACAAAATAATATCTTGGAGGTTAGCATGGCTAAATCGTGGAAAGAGATAAAAAAAGAGCGTATGCAAAAGAATTCAACACCAAACAATACAAGGCAAATGTTAAATAAAGGATTTTTAGTATCGGATCCTAAGCCACAACAGAGAACATGGGAAGAAATAAGAAAAGAGAGAGGCTATGTTGAGCCTGAACCTGAGCCGATAGATTATTGGAAAGAGCAGCCTATAAAGACAACTTTTAAAAATGTTAATGCCGGAATAAATAAGATACCTCGTGCAATGGTAGGTGTGGCTGATGCGGCAATCGGCGGATTAGGAATCGAACCTGTAAATAAAGTTTTAGACAGTTACAAAGATTATTATAAAAAAGAAGATGAGGAGTTAGCAAGGCTTAATCAAGGTCATGAGTTTGCAGGAGGCGTGGCACAAGGAATAGGGCAAGCAGTACCGACAATGGCACTTGCATTGATGAATCCTGTAGCAGCCACTGGAAACGTAGTACCTACAACAGCCGGTGGCACTCAATTAGTAGCAAATGCAGCAAGTTTAGCAAATCCAACAACATTAAATGCAGCGAGAACTGTGTTAAGGAATTTAAAAAGTAATCCCACATTATACTCATCAATGCTTACATCTGTAGGTAATCAATATTTGCAAGGTGTAAACGAAGGAGCCACAAGAGAACAAGCTATAAAGTCTGCTGTAATTGGTGGCGTACCCTCCGCTTTAATTGAAGTTAGCGGTGGTATTGAAAACATAACTAATATCCTGGCTAATAAAACAAAAGGTGTAGCAGGAGCGATGCTTCAATCTGCTTTAGAAGAAGGCTTTGAAGAAATTGTCCAATACCCTATAGAAAACATAGGACAAAAGGTCGCTTATGATAAAAGCATGCCTTTATTCTCAATGAATGAAACTGCTGTCATAAATCCTAAAGAAATGGCTTTTTCGGGATTAGTTGGTGGTACTGTTGGTGGTCTTATGGGTGGAGGAGCTGCAGGAGTAAATACTGTCCTAAATAAAAGATACTCAAAAATGGTAGATGCAGAATATACAAAAACAATCGACTCTCTTCCGGAGAATTCTCCCATACTTGAAAGAGTTAATCAAATGCAATCCGATAATGTAAATATTGATGACAATATGAAGATTTGGGTAATCAATTCTGCAAGAAATGATGGTAGTTCGTTTGAAAGTGAAGTTGACAAGCTTTTGAATAAAAACGGTCAAGCAAATGTAAGCATACAGAACGAAAATATTGTTCCTGAGCAAATGGTCGAACAAAGGCAAAATGTTGTTAAATCGCAAAATAATAGCTCTGCTGAGGTCAATCCAACTTTAAGCATTTTCAAGATAAAAAACATGAGAAATGCCAAAGAAGTCAAGCAAAATGTATACGAATTCTATAAAAATACAATAATTTCTGATTCCAACAACTCAAAACCGATTATAAATAAAAGCTCCGGCAATAACATAGAAGTATCGAGGGCAACTATTAATCAAACCTTCCAGGCAGATGACAAATATTCTAAGAACCAGGATAACGAAGTTAAGATTAATGCTATGGCAAATTTGGTTGACTTAATTCAGAACGGAGAATTTAATGTTATCGACAATTCGGAAAATCCATCGAGCAAAAAAACATATGCAAATATTACTGGCACAGTAAATGTAAATGGTGTTCCATATGACATTACAATGGATGTTAGAAAGACCGACAACGGAAAGAAATTATTCGTGCATAGCTTGTCTACAAATCAACAGCAAGTTATCAATAAAAAAAGCGGCGTAATCTATAATGGTGTTGATGATAAAGTAAGACAACAATATCCGAAAGTATATGACATTTTAGACAGGATAGGACAAGTAACAAATACTAAGTTTAAGTTTGTTGAAACAATCTACGATCCATCCGGTCAAGAGGCAGGGTTCGCAAATGGACAGTATGATCCTGCAACAGATTCAATTGAGATTGCACTCGATACATTCAATCCTTTTATGGTGGTTGCTAAACATGAAATAACTCATATGTTAGAGAAGGAAAATCCAAAACTCTATAATGAATACAAGGGATATGTACTTGAAGCAATGAAGCAAAACGGTACATATGAAAATGAATACGGAAGAATGGCCGCATTATATGAGAGTAGAGGATTGAAGATTGATAAGCTTGCTATTGAGGATGAATTAGTTGCAGATGCTACAGAGCTATTTTAACCGATGAAAATGCAATTAATAATTTGGTTGCTGAAAATAAGACTTTAGGGCAGAAGATCCTTGACGTTCTGAGGAAACTTATAAGCAAGATTGAGGATATATTAGAAGTATCAGGATTTACTGAAGGATGGCTGAATACGGATCAATTAAGTGAAGCTGAGAAGCTCTGGGTTAATGCTTTGAGTAGTGTCATGGAAACGGATCAGAGAACTGATTCTAAGGCGGACAAGAAGCAATCCTTGAAAGCTACCGATGACGATTGGATGCCGGCTAATGACGGAGATCATATTCAAAAGAGATTTGGACAAGACATTTATACACTGTGGGTTGGAGAAGGAAATCAAATACCTTTTGGAGATTTTGATACTAAGCAAGAGGGAGAAAATTTCTTTAACAAACACAGAAACAGATTGATGAAATTTAGAAATAGCAGCAATATTGAGTCGGATTTGGAAGATTCTATTCCTTCTGAAAGAAAAATGCTTGGATCTATGCTTGAAAACGCAAGATATATTGAAAGAGAATATGCAAAATATGAACGTTCTAAATCAAAGATGACATCTATTAATGATGTTATTAGCAACATAAAAGGTAACGAATACAGAAGAGCAGATCTTGAAAGTCTTGCAGAACAAGTAAGTCATGGCAATTGGGATGATTATAATGATATGACAGATGATGAATTATCCTCAGCTTTAATCGAAAATATCGAATCACAAGCAAAAGAGCTTAATGTTTTAGAAAGGCAGGATAAAAGAAGCGGATTTTCTGTAAGGCCAATAAAAGATAATGCAAGATATTCTCTAAAAGGAATAAAGGAAAAGTATAAAGAAGTTACCGATTATTTAGAGGTGTATGAATCTAAGAATAAAATATCTTTAGACAACATCGAAGTAAAAGAAGTTGAAAGAAACAAGGGTATAGGCAATAACTTTATGAATGAGTTAATCGAGTATGCCGACAAGAAAAATAAAACAATAGTATTGACTCCGACAACAAAATACAACTCACAAAAGAAACTCATTGATTGGTATAAGACTTATGGATTTGTAGAAAACAAGGGCAAAAATACTAATTTCCTTTACAAGGACACAATGTATAGAGAACCTGTTAACAACAAAGATATTAAGTATTCGTTGAAAGAAATGGATAAAAAATATCTTGAAGCGGTTGAAAAAAATGATATGGAAACAGCTCAAAAGATGGTTATTGAATATGCAGAATCTAAAGGTTATACAACAGATGATGACTATAGGATGATGCACGAAGCTCCTACAAACGATGGATATAATGCACCATTACACGATATTACTAAGATATATCCTAAAGATATTTTCTCCTCTAATGGAGTTAGGTATTACGGCGATGGGGAATCTTATGATTACGAATCTATGCGAGCAATCGAAAGAGCAAAAGATAAGCCTGATAAAAGAATAAGAGTTTATAGAGCAGTACCAAAAAACATTAAAGATGAACGAGTTAGAGTCGGTGATTGGATAACACTTTCCAATGGGTATGCTCATTTGCACGGTAAATCTCATATTAATGGATCATACAAAGTCATATATCACACAACAGAAGCTAAAAACATATGGATTGACGGAAATAGTATAAATGAATTTGGATTTGATGATGGCAAAACTTATGCTTATCAGAACACCAAAAACAATTTAAAATTGCTTGATCCTGTTACTTATGATTCAGATGGTAAAGTTATTCCTCTATCAAAGAGATTTAACAAAAGGGAATATGATGTTAGATTTAGTATAAAAGATAGCGAAAATAGAACATTGACACAGGAGCAAGCTGAATACTTTAAGGATAGCAAGGTTAAAGATAGCAAAGGCAACTTGCTTGTAATGTATCACGGAACTCCAAAAGGCGGATTCACAAAAGTTAATCCAGGTACTTACTTTACACAAAACAAAGAGTATGCCGACAACTATCAGAGTCCTAATGCAAGCAGTATTTCAACTAAAAAGGGTGCTGAAAATCCTGAAACTTACGAAGTATATTTGAATATTAAAAAACCATTTGACACAAGAAAAGCTAAGGAAAGAAAAATATTCAATGAAGATTATTATCGTAAATATGGCATGGGTACGCCTTTGGTGGAAAGTGGTTTACCGGACTGGTTAGATGGTATGGATCTTCAAGAATTTATTGAAGAACAGGGTTACGATTACGATGGTCTGATACTTGATGAAGGAGCCACTGGCGGTTATGGCGATGATGTAAAATCAAGGGGATATTCTTATGTAATATTTGATAGTAATCAAGTTAAAGCTATTGACAACAAAAATCCATCAAACAATCCAGATATTAGGTATCAACTAAGGGACATGACATTAAAAGACAATACGGCTAAATACACTCCCGAACGGTTAGAAAATATTCTTGGAAGATATGGAAGCAAGAGCAGTCCCGACTATTCTAAAGCATATGTATCGTATATATCACCGGATGAGTTTTTAAGTCTAACAACAACTAATTTGGCGAGAATTGAAAGCGAGTCAAGAGAGTTAAACTTAGAAGATTTACAGAATGAAACACAAGAGATATTTTTGAAATTCGATATCGATGATAAAGAAGTTACAGGACACGAAGGCAGACATAGAATGGTGGCTTTAAGAGAAGCAGGCGTTAAGTCGGTACCTGTTGTTCTTTGGCAAGATGGGGAAAAAGGCAAGTACAATAAATTGTTTTTAAAAAGTTTAAAACTAACCGGAGAAGAGTTTGCAAATAATAAGGCGCCTGGTAATGTTGAAATAAAAAATCTTATACCTGCATCAAGAGCTTACGAAAAAACTCTTACAAGGGATTTCGTGGATGCTAAAGGCGAAACTACGGTAAGGTTCCAATTAAGGGATAATACTTCCTCGAAAGATGTAGAGAAGCTCCAAAAGACTGTAATCAGACTTAAAGAGCAGTTTAAGCTCACTAAGGGAGTTAAGCTTGATGAAAAGTCTGTAAGAAGGCTTTCTAAGTCTATACTAAAGGATTACGGCAGCAAATACTCAGCGACAGAATTCGAAACTAAACTATATAGCGTGTATATGGGAATGGTTAATGGTGATATGGAATACGAGGATGCTCATTCCATTATTACTGAGGTAGCAAGAGAGGTTGTCGAAAATGCCTCCGTTCTGAATGATGCAATGTATAAACAGTATTCCGATTTGAGAAATACCATGAGAAATACGGCAATTAGTATAAGTGATAGATTTAAGGGTGATTTCGATGCCGTTGGTGGATGGAATGATTTTAGAAAGAAAAATTTCGGCAGAATAAACATAACCAATGATGGAATGGGTATTGACAGTTTGTATCAGGAACTGTCTGATTTATATCCTGAGTTATTCGTAAAAGATATTGCTAATCCGGCAGACCAATTAATGCTTATAAGTGATGTACTTGATGATTTTGTACCGATATATGAGAATCCATACAACAGAGATTTGAATAAATCTATTGAATACCTGGCACTTGAAATATTTGACGGCATGACATCTATTCCGGAAGCAAAAGCTACTTTTGCAGATAAGAAAAAAGCTGAAAAACAAAAGGCTGTAGAGGGTGAAAGAGAAAAGTCTAAAGCTCGTATTGAAGCGATAAAGAATAAAAATGTCGAAGATGTTGAATGGTTGAAGTATCAGAACAAAGAAAAACTTACTGAGATATTGAACAAAGAAAAAACAAAACGTGATAATGCAGTTGCTGAGGTAAAGAAGAAATATCAAGGCGAAGCTTATAAAACTTGGTGGAGAAACAAGCTAAAAGAGAATGACATTAAATCTCACTACCAGGAAATGATAAAGGATCTTAGAGCTAACAGAGATGAGAAGCTTGAAAATCAAAAGACTAAGTACAAAGAAAGAATATCCGGCATATATGAGGATAGGAAGATTAAGCAGGCAAAAGACAGAATAAGAACTATGACAAAGAATCTTAGTAAGATGCTTAGAAATCCTACACAGAAAAAACATATTCCAAAAGCTCTGGATAAGACTGTTGCTGAATTATTAGCAATGCTTGACTTTACAACAGACAGACAGAATGAAAACACTCAATAGAAACTTAGGGATTTGCGAGCAGAATTTGAAAAACTTGCTAAAGTGAGTGATGAAGATGGATTGAGTACAACAGCAGATCCTTATATTGCAGAAGCACTTGAGATGCTCCATAATAAGAGAATGGCAGACATGAATCTGCAAGAGATTGAGTTACTAAGAGATATTGTCGGGTATTTTGAAAACATGGTTAAAACCTACAATAAAGCCTTCTTAGGCGAAAAGTGGGTTGATATTTCAGGTAGATCAACGGCTATAATTCAAGACTTGAACACAGACAATCCTATGACTGAAAGTGCTTACGGCGCAATAGTGCATTTTAAAAACATGATGAATTGGGGTATGTTTAATCCTCAGTCATTCTTTGAACGGATGGGCGTTAACTTCAATAGTTTGTACGATGATTTTAGAAAAGCACTTGATGTTAAGATAATGAATACCAAAATTGCACAGGATTACATGAAAAACCTATTAAAAGGATCTACAATTAAATCCTGGACAGGAAAAAAGGCAGAAATTAAATCGATTAGGCTTGAAGGCGGAGATACTATTGAGCTTACTCAGGCACAATTAATGAGCTTCTATCTGCTTATGAAGCGTGAACAGGCAAGAGGACATATCTTTGGACTTGGTGTAAAGGCTGCTCCGATTGTGGCGGTTAATAATAAAGGTATAAAGTATGTTAAAAAGCAGTTTGAACCTGTAAAGATAACCTTGAATGATGCTGCAAAGCTGATAGGAACGCTTACAAAGGAACAAAGGCGAATAGCTGATGGAATAGGCAAGTTTATGAATACTTACTCTAAACAATGGGTTAATGAGGCTACATTGCAGAATTACGGTTATGAGCTTGCGAAAGAAGAGAACTACTTCCCGATTAAATCCGATAAAGACTTCTTGAAATCTGACTTTGACAACACTAACTTGGATCCTACATTTACAAGTATGGGATTCTTGAAAGCTACAGTCAAGGGAGCCGGTAATGCTATTATCCTGGAGGATGTATTCGATGCATTCACGGAACACGCTGACAAGTCTGCGACATACAACGCCTTTGTCGGAATAACAGAGAGCATGATGAAAATAGTAAACTACAAGACTGAGAATAGCAGCATTAAACAGTCTATGAATAAAAAGTTTGGAATTCAGGCTTTTAACTTCCTGAAAAAATTCATGGTTGACTTGCAAGGTGGTCTTCGAACTGAGGGCGGTTCTCCATTGGTTAATGCTATGATTAGGATTAATAAGAGAACTGTATTAGGGTTGAACGTAAGAACGATAGTACAACAGCCTACGGCTATAATAAGAGCTGCTGCATTGATTGATCCTAAATATCTAATTAAAGGTGTGGCTATAAAAGGAGATAAAGCGGAAATGCTGCAATATGCTCCGATTGCACTTTGGAAATCCTGGGGTTATTTCAATCTTGATACAGGCCGCACGATGAAAGATATTATCCTGGACACAACTCCGGTCCTGGACAAACAATATGCAGGAATTCAGATCGCCGATGATATAACTTGGACTAAGATCTGGAATGCAGTTAAATTAGAAATTGCTGACACGGAACCTGGGCTTAAAGGTAAAGAATTCTTTGATGCTGTAAATTATAGGTTCTCAGAAATCATTGACAAAACTCAGGTAGTCGACACGGTAATGCACAGATCGGATGCCATGAGGCAGAATGATAGTAGTTGGAAATACTTGACGGCTTTTATGAGCGAACCTACAAAGAGTTATAACTTGCTGTTAAATGCAGTTGAGAAATATAACAGTAATAAGACTCCTAAAAACAAAAAAGCTTTAACAAGGACAATCTCCGCCTGGACAGCAACAATGTTGGTGAATACACTTATTATCTCCTTAGTCGATATGTGGCGAAGAAAAGAGAATGACGATGAAACGTTAAAGGAAAAATGGCTTGACAATCTTTTAAATGACGTAACGGGATATGTACCCCTCGTAAGAGATATATATAGTCTATTCGAAGGGTATTCTGTTAAACGAATGGAATATAACGGCATAGAGAGAATTGTAGAGCTATTACAAGAAGTAAAAAATACGTTGGAGAAATGGCAGAAGGCGAAAGTCATAGTTATCCTTTAAGATTAATAACTAAGGACTGGATTGAGTCGCTTGCCTATGTATTTGGTATAGGTGCAATAAATGTATCAAAAGATTTAGAAGCTCTACTTAGAAATTATACAAGATGGATTGACGATGAGGGAGCTGTCAAAGAAATTTATGAATTTATGTTTAAAAAATAAAACGGAGGCTTTAGTAATTTGAAAAAAGAGATTACTAAGGACTATGCTGAAAGTGCTTTCCAATACTATGTAGGTATTGGAAAGCCTTCATATGATAGCCTTAAAGAAAAATATATTAAAGATGCTTTGAAAGATTATTCTATCATTAATAAAAAAGTAATCAGTATTGATGATTTAGGATCTGATAAAAAGGCAATGGATTATGTTGACGATAAATTAAAAATGAAAGCCGGAGAGCTGGAAGATATTCTTGCTATTGAAAAAACTTTGAAACTGTTGAATGAGACAGAGAAATTAGTTTTAGAAATTATCTATTTTTCAAGTGATAATCTTATAAACAAAGCTAATATGTCTGAGCTTGTTAAAAAGGCAGTTACCATCACTTTTTTACCTGAAAAAACAATTCATAGTTACTTAAGAAAGGCAAGAGTTTTGTTTGCATATGAAAGAGGTCTAAGAGCATATTGATTTGATTTTATAAAGGTTATAAAAACATTTTCAAACAGTGATTGATAATTAACATTATTTGGTATAAAATAATTGTAAGTCAACTAAAGGTGCTTGCTGAAGCTGTAAGGCGATGGAAGAGTGTTTATAATTGGATATAAGGATGTTATTTAGCTGAGCAAACAAAACTCTACAAATATAAGCCTATATGAAAGGAAAAAAACTCATTAGAGATATTGATAAATACCGATTATAATGAAATCCATAGCTAACATTTGTAAGGCTACAAATCGTACCCGAAAGATCTATTTTGATGCTTTTTCGTGATAGTTGGCTGTTAAGAAGTGTTAAGGTAAATATGAACATTTTACACATCCTAAAAGATGT
Organism: Clostridiaceae bacterium; assembly: GCA_012513545.1. Next base: position 1,275 of record JAAZCB010001267.1, on the reverse strand, counting down.
TAGTGTATAAGCAGAGAAGAATACTTTATGAGGAGGAAATAATTTATGTATTGTAGAAAATGTGGGAAAGCAATCGAAGGAGATAGTGAGTTTTGCAGATATTGCGGAGCGAAAGTTGATTCAGAAATACCTGTCAATAATTCTTCATTAGAAGATGAATTCTCAGAAGCAAATAAACAATATAGTGACAAAAAATCTTTTGATAAAGGAACTTTCACGGCTGTGAAAATGCAACCTTCAATGAAGTGGTATAAAGCATTAGTACGGTTCTTTATTCCTGCAGCATTAATATTAAGACCAATTGAAAGTTTTGGGAATTTACACTTAAGTATTGGTCAATATTATGGAACCTGGGGGGATTATTTTACTCATTCCATTGATGGCATACCCAATACTTTAAATATCGCATTATGGATGTTTGGAATGATTCTGTTACTGTTTGCGTATGTAGGAATTAAGAAATTTACAGAGAATGGTTATAAGTTGATTGTAGCTTTCTTTATATTTAATGCTATATATCCTATTGTATCTGCGTTAATTTATGTACCTTCATTTACAAAAGCTGGACTTGAATTTAATTATGGACCTACTGCTGCACAATTTATAATAAACTCCATAGTCAGTATACCTAACTTAATTTATTTCAAAAAGAGAAGGTTTTTATTTTCGGAGGAAAGAGTGCATAATATATGAATATCGGGAATATCGGACATATCGGACACCTTAAAAAAATACTAAGAAACTCTAAGATTGATACCAAAGGGTTACCAAAGGATTTACCAAGGTTTTACCAAGGATTTGATAACATTATTATGTAGTGTCAACCTAAAAAAGTTATAATAAGGTTATTCGATAATAATATTTCTGGTACAAGCGATGTTGGAGGTGAAATTATGATTATCGAACCTATAAAGTGGTTAGGGTTTATTGTATCAACTCTATTTTTGCTGTGGGTTTTAAGATGGTCTTTGAAGGAGATAGTGCCGGAACTAATTTCAGAAATTAATTACTATGTAAAAAAACATAGTAAGTTAGTGATAATACTTTCAGCAGTGACTATTGCAATGTCAATATTTTTATTTATAAATAATGGAATAGTAGACATTACAGCAATCTTCATAATGATGGTTCTTAGTGTTCCAATATTTATATTTTTTACTGCAATACTGTTAGAATTGGTCAAGTCTCCTTATGCTGATATGGTAGGCGATTTGTTTTTTAGATTAAAGGAACCTATGGCAATAGGTACAATATTCTTTATGATCGGATGTTTTA
>JAAZCB010001266.1 GCA_012513545.1 Clostridiaceae bacterium | reverse complement strand
GGTAACATGTCAGACATCTTTTTTGAGGAAATGGAAATACCAAAACCTGATTACAACCTAAACATAAACGGTTTGGGGCACGGTGCCATGACCGGGCAAATGCTTGAAAAAATTGAGGAAGTATTGCTGAAAGAAAAACCGGACTGGGTATTGGTTTACGGCGACACCAACTCGACCCTTGCCGGTGCTTTGGCAGCCAAAAAGCTGCATATAAAAGTAGCCCATGTAGAAGCCGGCTTGCGCTCGTTTAACATGCTTATGCCGGAAGAAATCAACCGCATTTTAACCGACCGAATTAGCGACATTTTGTTCTGTCCTACCGAAACGGCTGTAAAAAACCTGCACACCGAAGGTTACAAAAACATCAACTGCAAAATTGAAAATGCAGGAGATGTAATGCAGGATGCTGCACTTTTTTACAGTATAAGGTCAAAAAAACCAAACCCAGAAATACCGGAAGAATTTGTTTTGTGCACCGTGCACCGTGCCGAAAACACCGATAATCCTCAGGCATTTAAAAACATATTTGAAGCTTTAGAAGAAATTGCCACCGAAACCCCGGTTGTTTTACCTTTGCACCCACGTACACGAAACAAATTGAAAAGCCAGAATTATAATTTTAAGGATAGCTCCATCACATTTATTGAACCCGTGGGCTACCTCGAAATGGTGTGGCTGCTACAAAACTGCCAAATTGTAATGACCGACAGTGGCGGCCTGCAAAAAGAAGCTTGCTTTTTTAAGAAACAATGCCTCACCCTGCGCAAAGAAACCGAATGGGTGGAACTGGTTGAAAACGGATTTAATACAATTTGTGGAAGTGATAAAGAAAAAATCATTTCATCATTCAATAAAGTACAAAACCAGCAACGCAACAATTTTGGAAAAGAGCTTTATGGAGATGGAAAAGCTGGTATTGAAATCGTGAATCTTCTGCAAAATTATTAAAATAACTAATTCAAGTTTCCTTGTTGATAACTTATTGATAATTAAATGAATATAAAATAAAAAATGTTGCATGTTTTAGCTTAAAAAGCTATATTTGAGATAGTTATAAAACAAATACAACATGCAACACTTGAAAGATACAAAAAAACCGGGAGAATTTGAAAAATTTATTGATAATGATGATAAAACAGGCCTATGCCTGGAAGATACACTGAAGTTCTTTGAAATACAGCGCATATTCAGACATTTTGAATCCGTGAAGAAAGGGGGGATCAACGTTGTCCTTGTATTAAGTGCATTATTGGTAATGCTTTTCTATAATGGCCGGAACATCCATAACTTCTTTTCCCGCCATTTTGGGAAGGTTTCCGGTATAAAGGGGAGCAAAAATCCATATTATGATTTGCTTGGGAATGAATATATCTGTTGGCGTTCCATATTATATATGTTTGCTATGAGGTATTTACATCTTGTAAGTCGTATAAGGGAATGTGAAGGACATATCAGGGCATTGATATTTGATGATTCTCCCATAGAAAAGAGAGGGAAGAAGATAGAGGGAGTAAGCAAGGTACATGATCATGTAACAGGGCGTTTTATTTTTGGGTATAAAATTTTGGTTTGTGGGTATTGGGATGGTGTAAATTTTATTCCCATTGATTTTTCACTTCACCGTGAACGCGGCAATGGATTGGACAAAGCACGCACGAAGCGCAACCGTGCAAGGCGTAAGCTAAAAAAAGCCCAATCAGATTATCATGATCATAAGAGCAGACATAATCAGGCCAGAACAAATCTTTATCAGCTTGTCTGCAAAAGAGAAAAAGCCGGGAGAACAGAAATTGAAAGAATGCAGAAGTATGTTGTTCGTTCCAAAAAACGACTTTCGAAATTGCGGAAAAGGATGAAAGAAGCTGAGGCTGATTTAGCCGAAAAAAAGAGACTGGTAAAGGAAAAACAAAGAACAGCTCCTATATATGGGCTTTCACCTTCAGCATACAGGAAACAGTACAAAAAAGACCGGAGTAAGGAGAGTGCCGGTTATCAACGCAAATTAGAGGCAGACCAGAGCAAATCCGGCAATGTGATTAATATGTTGCGCAGGGCGATAAAAAGAGGTTTTGACTTTGAGTATGTCCTTTTTGACAGTTGGTTCTTTTCAAAGGAAATACTTGCATGTATTGAATCATTTCATAGCCGGAGCATTAAGCTGATCGCCATGGTTAAGATGAACAAGACTTTGTATAAGGATTGTCTTGATGATAAAGAATTAAAAGCAAACGAATTGCGAAAAAAATATCGTGGAAAATCAAAACGTAGCCGCAAGTTTAATGCACGGTATATAAAGGTGCCGGTATTGTATGACAACCGCAGGGTAAACTTGTTTTTTATCCGTATAGGAAGTGGAGGCAAATGGAAATGCATGATAACAAATGACTTGGGCCTTAATTTCAATAAACTCATGGAAACATATCATATCCGCTGGAGCATAGAAGTATTTTATAAAGACGCCAAACAGTATTTACAACTTGGGAGGTGTCAATGTAATAACTTCGATTCTCAAGTAGGGGCAGCTACGCTGGCTATGATGCAGTATATAATGTTGCTTCTTTATAAACAGATGCATTACGGGCAAAGCCTGGGGAGCATATTTGATTTATTGGGCACACAAGCACAGCAGGAAAATATAAGCCGGTATCTAATGGAACTGTTTTGGGAGATAGTAACCAGGATAGGAGATATTTTAAATGTTGATTGTTTTAAGTTGTTTAAAGAAATACTGAGGGACAATCAAAGAGCTGATGAAATAATAAAACTATTTTCACATCATTTTGAAGAAAAACTAGCTGCATGATATGTCAATGTCTTTATAATGTGCTGTAAAACAATAACATAGAATGATTTTGATTATAAAAAAATTAAATATAAATAACTGAAAATAAGAGAGTTAAATAATAGGAAACTTGAATTTTATTACTAAAACTTTATGCTGAAACACAGATTGTCTTTATTGTATATTACTATAGTTATCAATAATTTATAAACAAGTAAATCTGAATAAACTATTATTATGAATGATCAGGCTCAAAAACTAAAAGAAAGGGTTATAAGCGTAGATGTGTTGCGTGGTTTGGCTATGTTTATCATACTTTCAACCCAGATCGGCGGCGCCCCGAT
>JAAZCB010000109.1 GCA_012513545.1 Clostridiaceae bacterium | reverse complement strand
TGAGTTAATGTAGAACTTTGTTGTATAGTCCTGCACCATCCTGTGTGTACTGTAAAGTGAGGTGTTGGACTTTATTGATTCCTTCATTACAGCGACCCACTTTTCAGGAACACCATTTTCATTCCGGTCGAAGTAAGTTGGAATAATTTGTTTTTCAAGTGTATTGTATATCGACTCACTGTCAGCATTATCCTGATAATATTCGTTGTCGAAGAAAGTATCATCACCTATGACCCAACCGTTTTTGCCGTTATAGCCTTCACACCACCAACCGTCCAATATGCTGAAATTGATTAAGCCGTTTATGCATACCTTCTGGCCGCTGGTTCCACTTGCTTCAAGAGGCCTTCGAGGGTTGTTAAGCCATATATCCACTCCCTGGACCAGGTTGCGGGCAAGGGTCATATTGTAATTCTCAACCAGGATAACCTTACCGTTGAAACCCTCCTGCCTGGCTATGTCATTAATATTCTTGATAATTTCATGGGCAGGCCCGTCGGCCGGATGAGCCTTACCTGCAAAAATGATTTGCATTGGTTTTTCCGGGTTGTTTAAAAGCTTTTGAATTCTGGCAATGTCTCTGAATATTAAATTTGCTCTCTTATATGTTGCAAATCTACGGGCAAAGCCTATTGTAAGTGCGTTGGAATCAAGCAAGGTATCTACTTCACGCACTCTTTCTATCGACTCTCCGTTTGCCATTCTTTGTTGTTTAAGTTTTTCACGGACAAAACTAATCATTTTAGTTTTGAGAACACAGTGTGTTTTCCACAGATCTTCGTCAGGTATTTTGTCAACTTTATCCCACACTTCTCTGTCATATAGTCTATCCACCCAGTCTTTATCAAGGTACTTGTCATACAGGTATTTTATACTTGGGGAGAGCCAGGTAAGAGTGTGAATTCCGTTTGTTATATGTCCGATAGGAACTTCTTCTTCAGGTACTCCGGGCCAAACATTCTTGAAGATATTGCGTGAGACTGCACCGTGGAGCTCGCTTACACCGTTTCTCTGTCCTGATAGGGTCAGAGCTAAAACCGTCATATTAAAGTTCTGGTGATCTCCTATTTTTAGTCCCAGGTCTAGAAATTCATGCCGGCTAATTCCAAGGGAAGGCCAGTAATTTCCAAAGTACCTGTCAATCATTTCCAGAGGAAATACATCGTTCCCGGCGGGTACCGGTGTATGTGTAGTAAATATGACACTCGAAGATACAACTTCTGCAGCTTGCTTAAAAGGCACCCTTTTATCCTGTACAAGCCTTCTTATGAGTTCAAGCCCCAGAAAAGCCGAGTGTCCTTCGTTCATGTGGTATACCGTTGCATTGATACCTAAGGCTTCAAGTACCTTGGCACCACCGATTCCAAGAAAAATTTCCTGCTGAATTCTTGTCTCCTGGTCACCACCATACAGTCTTGAAGTCAGACCTCTGTCATGAGGACTGTTTTGTTCAACATCGGTGTCTATCAGGAACAGGTTTATGCGTCCGACTTTAACCTGCCATATATTTGCAAATACTACTCTGCCGGGTAATTCAACACTGATTCTTACCTGTTCTCCCTTGTGGTTCAGAGCTGGTTTTATAGGCAGATTTGACGTGTTAAGGTCTGTAAAAATAGTTTCCTGCCATCCGTCGTTATTAATATGCTGACTGAAATATCCCTGTTTATAATATAAACCGATTGCGGTAAATGGAATTCCAAGGTCGCTTGCCGATTTACAATGGTCTCCGGATAAAACGCCTAACCCTCCGGAGTATATCGGAAGAACTTCGTTTAAACCGTATTCTGCGGAGAAGTATGCAATCATGTGGTTCTTTTTGTCGGGAAAATTCCTGATAAACCATGTATCAGTATCTTTCATATATGATTCATATTTTTTTACCACATCATTATAGCTTGCCATGTAATCGGGGTCTTTAACCTTGGCCTCGAGCTTTTTCTGGCTTACTTCCTTCAAGAATCTAACCGGGTTCTTACCAAGCTTTTCCCACAACGCCAAATCAATCTCCCTATATAGATCAATAGCGTCGGAATTCCATGACCACCATAAATTATAAGCAATGTCCTTTAACTTGGATAATTCATCAGGTATTACAGCTGTTACAGTAATTTTTCCAAAAAGATACATATGCACCCTCCATTTTATTATATGTTATATTATTATCCTTTTTTTAATAATAAATAACACAAATATTTTAATAACATATTCCTTACTTTATTCTTACTAAAACAAAATTTATATATCTTACAGCTTGTTTAACAAAGCACATAAATGACTTTATAAGTAAATTACCCCGTTGGATTTATATGAATATAATTGTTAAAGAACAATATTTATTTAATGTTTGAACAAAATTTACATACTATTTGATACATGAGAATTTTTTTGGATAAGATTACCTGAATTCTTATCCACTATATTATCATATTTATGCTCGATTTGGTAGAGTTTTTTAAAAAATTTTTTAATTAATTTGATTATCGTTTAATAAATCTCATTTATATATACTGAATCCATATTCCTCATCTTTAACCTTGCAGCTTATTCCTTTGGAAAAAATGAAAGCCAGCATTAAAATATCACCACAGGAACCGCAAATATTGAACAAAATACCTTGTATTAAGAAGTAATGAAATTGCGGAAGTATTGATGCTGCTATTACAAGTAAGCCTGTAAGAACAAATAATGGTGATAACATGAT
>JAAZCB010001265.1 GCA_012513545.1 Clostridiaceae bacterium | reverse complement strand
TGAAGGATCAAGTAGTTTTATTAATTCATCCATAGTAGTTGTCTCTCCCAATATGTTGTTAACAATATTATACATTAATTAAATAAAGAATTCAACTAAAGTGGGAAAGAACCTATTTGCCGCTTACGTTATGTCGCCATCATCAAACGGGTCGCCACATTCCGGGCAGAACTTTGTCGGGTGAGTTTTGTCCTCCGGCTCCCAACCGCACTTATCACACTTGTATTGTGGTAATCCGGCAGGTTTTGATTTGCCACATTCAGGACAGAATTTTGTTTTGTTTGCAGCGCCGCAGGAACACGTCCAATCGTTTGTCACAGTTTTCTCAACAACTACTTCCTCCAGTTCTGCATCTGTTACAAAATCCTCCTCATCAAGGGCTATAGTTTTTGCTGCTTCGTACTTGGCGAATTCTTCCGGGGACATATGAGCCATTTCGGACAGATGCTTTTGAAGTTTGTGCGTCATTGGCTTGAAGGTAGCTAATGTTAGGCCTCCCGAAACAGCTCCACCGAGTATTGGTACAGCTTTACCAACACCCTTTGCAAATATGTCTTTGGTCATTCTTTGTCCGAGCATTGCAGCAATTTTCTTGACAATCGGATAATACCACGTTTTGGTAAGTGCTTGGGCGGCAATTTTCTTTGAAATAGACTTCATTGCCGTTTCACCGAACAGTTTGGTTATAGCCTTTTTAGCCGCCTCCACGCCTGACATCACACCAATAAACAAGACGAGTTGCGACTCCGTGCCTGCGTCAAGATCAGATGATTCAGTAAAGATATCGTCCCAGCCATATATATAGGCAAGTTCCTGCGCAATACGGATAACATGGCCGTAGAACTGAACCAGGTCTGCCGGGATGGTAGCAGCGATAGCAAACCCGCCAGGTATACCTGCCACTGTTGATGCAGCAGTTACTTTGATGGTTTCTGCATTAATTACATCTTTAGCCAACCTATCCAATTTCTCAATCGGAATATCGGCGTGAAGAGTTCCCACCGTGATAGCCTTTTGTAACTGCAACTGTGTACAAAGCTTGCTGAGGTTCTTCGTTAGGAATTCAGTACGATCGATGCGAACAAACGGTAGTTTTGCAGCGCCCTCTATAACTGAGGTGAATGATAATTGTTGAGCCATAATGATCCTCCTTAAATTAAAGTATTTTGTGGTTCTTTGACATTTCGATGTTTAGTGGCACTAAGATATCTTTGCCGTTCGCTGTGCATTTGCGATTGGATTTCTATAGCCTATCAAATGGTTTCTAGAAAGTCTTTGGGATTAGTAACATATGACCAACGCGGATAACGCCCTCGTTACTGGGGCAATGAGTTGCCTTAAATAAAATAGGCGGAATAAATTCTATTCCTTTTTCTGTGATGGCAAAATGCCCTGCCAATAACACATTGGTTTATCATAATTCTCTTTATTCGACATAAATCCTATATTTCCCTGCAAAATAAATAGAAAAGTATTTTTTCTATTTAACACCTTATTAAAAGCTTTAACTACTACTGTTTGGAGAATTTCTTTAAGTTCAGGTCTATCAGTATTCTTGTCACTGGCGTTATCTACATATATCTCGTCAACTTCCAAATCATTCATTAACATCGAACACTTCCTACCTCGTTGTATTTCAATAGGGATCAATATTTACTTTGAAACAGTTCATTATTTTCATACCAATTCTATTGAAACACATTTGTTGTATTTCATATAGGTACAATCTATTGAAACCATTTACGAGTGAACTAGATAATTATTTTTGAGTATATTCTCTTATGCATTTGTAAACTCAATTATATGCATTTTTTCTTTGTGTATATTCAGGATAAAAGAATGAAAATTTTGGTTAAATAGTATATAATATCATATCATATGTATTAAGCCTAACGGCTTATATATATAAAAATACACAAGAAAGAGGTTGTCTACATGAACAAAGGAGAATTGATAAACAGCATGGCAAGTAAGTCAGGTTTAAACAAAAAGAATAGCGAGGCAGCGCTTGACGCTATAATAGCATCCATTGAAGATGCCTTAAAGCAGGGTGACAAGGTTACATTGGTAGGCTTCGGTACATTTGAAGTAAGGAAAAGAGCAGCAAGAACCGGAATGAATCCTCAGACAAAAGAGGAAATAAAGATACCAGCTACAAAAGCACCGGTATTTAAAGCAGGTAAAGGCTTAAAAGATATCGTAAACAATTAACTTGCTAAAAGAGGCATCCCCGGAGTGGATAAAAAAACTTCCGGTCTGGGGAAGCAACATATTACCATGGGCAATGATTTGTAAAATAGTAGTATTATTCTTCTTGCCCGTGGTTGCAATGTTAAGGTTGCTGGTACTATTCCAAAGTACAAATAAAAATTGATGAAGCTTTATAGAATAATCAGTTGTTAAAACTAAACATAAACATAAGTTTTTAGATATTGTGATCATTTAGTTAAGGAGTAATGGCACAGTGAAAAGGATATTCATATTTTCAGTGATAACAATGCTTATAGCTGTTATAATCTTTTGTATAATGCCAAAAGATGTAATTAGTAGTAGAAAAGCAGGGGCAATGAAATATTTGAAAAAAATTACAAAAACGAAGAATTTATTATTGATAATTATTTTGCTGAATCTAATTCAAAAGACTTTGTAATTTCAATTCATGATAAAAATAATGTTCAATTTGAAGTTTCTTATCAAAAATGGGGTATGTGGGGATTTTATAAATTTTGGGATAATTATAGGAGCATGAAAATAAAAAACAAATTTGATCCCTTGTGCTTTAAATACTTCAATACATATTTTAACGACAATAAAATCAGACTTGTTGAAGCTGAGGTACATACACTAAATATTTCCGGATTTCTTAAATATCAGACCATATCTTTAGAAGAAATAAAAAATATATTGGATAATTTTTGTTACCCTATCAGTGAATATAACTTGAAAATTGCTATGGAGATATGGTTTTCATGTGAGAATGAGGAACAATACAAAATTGAGGTTAGAGAAGAGTATGACGAAATAAAACATGAGTTTACAGGTGGTTGTGAGGCATATGTATATAGGTATATTCACACTCTTAATAAATGGGAAAAAGTTATTGATGGATACAAAATAAAAAGTAATTGATTAACTGGATACGCTACAGGGGGGTTGCCAAAATTCGTGTAAAATACCCCGATAAGACATTTATTGGTAATTATAATTACTTGTGGATAAGACAAACGACCGTTTATATAACTATTTCAGTAGATATTTTTGATAGTGATTTAACCGACTCACCATTTTATATTTTTGCTTCTATAACTGGTGAATTTGAATTTGATGGTAATGATAAAATTGAAAAACAAATCCTGCTTGATAAAAATGCAGTTGCAATAATGTTTCCTTATCTAAGAAGTACTATAACAAATATTACATCGATCGCAAATATTCCACCATTAGTGCTTCCAGTAGTCAATATAACAAAACTTTTATAAAAATTGCATATTCAAAAAGGTATACCTTTTTGGTCAACTTATTTTTATTAATTTATCATAAATATCTTTAAACACCCTATAAGGTGTTTATTTTTGCATTCAAAAAAGTTAGAATAAATTTATGAATATCTTCGTAAATTCAAGTACCTTTTTGAAAGGGTTTTAAGCTGGACAATATAATAAATGTAAGTAATTAGGAGCAGCAATGGATAGTAATGATATAGTTTTTATGCCAATAAAAAATGGAATATTAAAAATAAGTGCATGTGATTATGAAAAAGCAAATAAACATGAGTGGATCTATTATTCATGGAATAATACTCAAAAAGTGTTTACATACCACAATAAGTCTATGTGTTCTATTCAAAAGATAGTATTTGGTGTTAAAAATAAACAAGTATTACTTCATAAAAATTGTGATTTCTTGGACTTTACAAGAGATAATATCATAATTTGTGATAGAAGTGAAATGGTTTATTTATTGAACCATACTAATAGAAAAGATGAAACAGGATATTATGGCGTTTATTTTTACAAGAAAATAAAAAAATGGAGAGTATCAATAATAAAAAAGGGAACAAAAAAACATGGTGGTAATTATGAAACACCATATGATGCTGCTATAGCTGCAGACTTCCTAGCAATAAAAAAATATGGAGAACTTGCGAAAAGAAACTTTCCTGAATTGACCCTTGAGGAACTTGAAAAAAAACATGAAGAACTTCAGAGAAAGTATGGATACTCATATAGCGAAAAGATATCCAAAGGCATCCAAGGAACAACTAGAAATCAAACTAAGAGTTCCAAGTATGTTGGAGTTACATGGAACAAAATAAATAAAAAATGGATGTCTCAGATATCCTACAATAAAAAGCGATACTATCTAGGGTATTTTGATAGTGAAGAAGAGGCAGCAAAAGCATATGATAAAAAAGCACTGGAACTTTATGGTCAATATGCTAAAATAAATATAGCAAACCAAAAACGATTATTTTAGTAATGGAAGTAGCACTAGCAAATTTTAAATCTTAGGTAATTATGTTGTTAACATGAATAAGGTTAAAAACGGCGGGTTAATTTGATACCTGAAAAATGTATACTCAAATCGACTCTCGGTATCAGATTAATTTTCAATTTCACTAATATACCTTTTCTGCAGGATGTGCAAAAATACCAATTTAGCAATCAAATGAATCATACATAAATGAATTGTATGTTTCGAGCAGA
>JAAZCB010001264.1 GCA_012513545.1 Clostridiaceae bacterium | reverse complement strand
TGTGAATTTTACCGTCCTTTAAGTAGACTCTAGGTATCCTCTTACCAATAATGCAAGCAACTTCATAATTGATTGTCCCAACCCCGGCAGCTACATCCTCAATTTTGATTTCGTTGCCTTTCTGCTGTCCGAAAAGTACAGCCTCGTCCCCAACCTTTACATCTCCCGGTATATCGGTTATATCAATCATACACTGATCCATGCAAATTTTGCCGACTATTGGAGCCCTTTGACCATTAACAAGAACCTTGCCTTTTCCGGTTAAAAGTCTTGTATAGCCATCTGCATAACCTATCGGCAGGGTAGCAATCTTACTTTCCCGATTTGTTGTAAATATTCTTCCATAGCTGATGCAGGTTTCCTTCTCAACATTCTTAACAAGAATTATATTTGCCTTAAGGGTCATAGCAGGCTTCAAAGCTATTCTTGTCTTATCCACTTCTTCGGACGGATACATCCCGTAAAGCACTATTCCGGGCCTTACCATATTAAGATGCATTTCAGGGTATTCAATGATTCCGGCACTGTTGCAGACATGCTTTACAGGAATATAAACACCTATCCTGTTGAGCTCGCTTACAATACTCATAAATCTTTCAAACTGCATACAGGTATAGGCCTTATCAGTCTCATCCGCAGATGCAAAATGGGTAAACAAGCCTTCAATGATAATTCCCGGAAGCTTTGATATCCTTACAACATCTTTAACTGCGCTGTATCCGGGCATAAACCCTACCCTGGTCATTCCGGTATCTATCTTGATATGAATCTTTATATTCTTGCCAAGTTTAACGGCCGCCTCGGACAAAGCCTCTGCCAGGTCATGACTGAAAACTGTCTGTGTAACCTCGTTCCTTATTATCTCCTCTGCCCTTCTAGGGTCAGTATAGCTTAATATGAGTATGGGGACGCTTACACCGTTCTGCCTTAATTGAATTGCCTCATCAAGCATTGAAACCGCCAGACGGGTAACACCGTTGTCCAAAAGGGTTTTTACAGTCTCCATAACACCATGTCCATAAGCATCTGCTTTAACAACACCCATTATCTCGGCTTTTTTATCTGTTAATTTACGTACTTCTTTCACATTATGGGCGATATTGTCAAGGTTAACCTCAGCCCATGCCCTGTTAAACTTGTAATCCATCCTGAACCCCTCTTGTACTTATAATGAGCAAAAAAATTATTCCAGCTTTTTTGCAATATACTTTACAACATCAGCCCTGCTTATTATGCCAACAAGCCTGTTATTCTTTACAACAGGTATCCTGTTTATATCCTTTTGTATCATTAGCTCGGCAATCCTTTCAACCTCAGTATCCTCACCAACAGTAACAACCTTGCGGGTCATAATCTCTTCAGCTTTAGTTGCCACAAGCTTTCTAAGCTCTTCATTATACTGTCTGACACTTTTTAAAAATATCAGTCCTCCCAATATTTCGACGACTGGAGGAAAGTGCGGCTCTATATCTTTATATAAAAGATCCTTCTGGCTGACGATTCCAATCACCCGATTCTGTTCGTCAACCACGGGTACACCGCTGATACTCTTGTCAGACAGCAAATGTGCTATTTCCTCAACAGTAGTGTCCTTGTTTACGGTTATTACATCAACAGACATTATATCCCTTGCTTTCATAAGAGTCCCTCCTTCTTAACTTAAGGAAAACGTTTTATTGAATTATTTATGCTTTTGCCAGTTTTTTTATTGCCAGTGGCAGCTTTTCTACCAAATCACCCGCTGTAAGACCATGTTCACCAGTTGATGCAGTTGCAATGTCGCCGCTCAGCCCATGTATATATACCCCGGCAACAGCAGCCTCCAGAGGCTCAAGCCCTTGTCCTATAAAGCTTGCAATAACTCCCGTCAGTACATCTCCGGTCCCCCCCGTTGCCATACCTGAATTTCCCGTGGTGTTAATATATACCCTTCCGTCAGGTGATGCAACTATAGTTCTTGATCCTTTAAGTACAGTAATAACCTCAAAGTTTTTTGAAAAATCGCGCGCTGTTTTTATCCTGTTCTTCTGGATTTCTTCAACGCTTGTTCCCATAAGCCTTGCCATTTCACCCGGATGTGGGGTGATTACAAGCGGTACTGATTTTCTTTTTAATACCGATACATCTTTAACTAATGCATTTATTGCATCAGCATCTATTACCAGGGGCTTTGTGGAACCTTTTACAATACCGGCTACCACCTGACCAACCCCCCCACCGGTTGAAAGACCCGGTCCTACTGCTATAACATCCATATTTTCAAACTGCTTTTTAAGTTCAGCCTCTGAGTTCCCGGAAATAATCCCTCCAATATCATCAAGGGGAATTTTCACTGCCTCAAGCAAATTGGTCTCATAAATTGAAATCAAGGAGGCTGGAACAGCCAGATACACAAGCCCTGTTCCAGTCCTCAGCGCAGCGCCACCGGCGAGACAGCCCGCACCGGTCATACCGACTGACCCTGTCACAACAAGTATCTTGCCGAAGCTTCCCTTATTGCTGTCAGGTCGCCTTTTAGGAATAAGCTTCGCAACATATTCCTCGTCAATTGCAAAATGGTCAATTTCTATATTGTTCAAAGTATTTTGTGGTATGCTTATATCCGCTATAACCAGTTCTCCGGTATAATCACAGCCCGGGTGTATAAAATGACCCACCTTTGGAAAAGCAAAAGTCACAGTTTTATATGCCTTTATGCAAACTCCTGCTATTTCACCTGTCTCTCCATTTACACCCGATGGTATATCAATGGCTATTACTGGTTTTTTCATGCTGTTTATAAGATTAACGAGCTCTTTGTCAAGTCCGTCAATATCCCTTCTAAGGCCTGTACCAAATATACCGTCAACTATAACCTCCGCTTTTTCCAGTATAGCTTTCAATTCCTTAAGGTTACTTATGTCTTTAACTTCAATAGTGTTTACCTTCATTTTATCCAATATTTCAAGATTAACACAGGCATCACCTAAAACAGCACCCTTCTCAGCAAGTAATATATTGGTAACAACTGCACCTTTGTTAAAAAGATGCCTTGCAATGGCAAAAGCATCTCCTCCGTTATTTCCCCTTCCAGCAACCACACAAATGTCTTTACCTTCTATAGGACCAAAATCCTTTACTATCTCATTTACTACTGCCAGAGCTGCGTTTTCCATTAAAACAGAACTGGGTATTCCTATTTCATTAATTGTATATTCATCAATTTTCTTCATTTGACAAGGTGTTAACGTTATCATGCTCTTCCTCCGTTATGCCAAAGTATTCTCTGTCCAGTTTCTCAAGCTCTTCTCCCCCGATCAGATCATGAAAATACGAATAGGAATCCGTATCATCCTCAGAAAGCTTAGCCTTTTCTTCAATATATTCTTCCAGCTTCTTCTTTGTCACCTTAATAAGCTTTTCCAG
>JAAZCB010001263.1 GCA_012513545.1 Clostridiaceae bacterium | reverse complement strand
AAGATTCAACATAAGCATCCATAAAAACACTTTAATGAGTGATTTATCCATGATATTCGTATTTAATAAAATGAAATACTGCGATTGAGTTAGTAATGCGGAGAAAATTAAAGATTATTGAGGGAGGTTTTTGTATGCCTAAGGTTAAGATTGTTACCAGTATTGACGAAGGGTTGTATGCTGCTGCAAAAGTCAGGGCTTCCCTTGGCGGAGTGAATGTTATTAGTGGGATTATTGAAGATGCCCTAAGGCTGTATTTTTCCTTTGATTCTGTTCAGATATGGGAAAAAGAGCTTGAAGGAGGTTGGATGAATAAGCTGGTTGTCCGTCCGGGCAAGGTCACTTTTGAGAGTATCAGAAGTCGCAAGGCCATCATTGTGAATGATCCTAAGTGTTACTCTGATAGTGTGCTTTTAGATAAGGGCTGGAAGAATGTCTGGAAGTTAAAGAGCAGAAGAGCCGGATAGGCTCTCTTCTTCCCTTATTTATTTGGGCTTTTTCATTTGACAAAATGGGAAAACATTTCGGCTGTTGAGGTTCACGTGGGCTTTTCAGCTTACACTAAGATTTACATGCCTTTGTTTTCCCTTTTTAAAACATTTATAAAAGTCTCTTTTATCCTAAAGGGATTTCTATAACTGCTTTAAAACAAGCGTAAAGGTTAATGCAGGAGCTTTGAAGTCTGAAGCTCTTATGCTGTTCGTTAGGGATGTCTGTTAAAAGCAGGTTTTGAACTTTGATATTTTAATAAGGAGTTGGTTTTAAATGTTACATCCAAAAATGGCCCATGTCTACGTGGGAATTGATGTCCACAGGTCTACTCATACCGCGACAATTATTGATTGCTTCTTTGAAAAGTTGGGTTCTATTACAATTTCCAATACTGAATCAGGTTTTAAAAAGCTTGTCACTGACATTAAAAAACATCAAAAAGACGGAATCACTGCAATATTAGGTCTTGAAGATGTTCATGCACTAGGAAGAGAACTTGCGGTATTCCTCATTAGTCATGGAATAACTGTAAAGTATGTAAACCCTGCATTGTCAAACAGTGAACGAAAAAATCAGGCGACGTTCCATAAAACAGACGATTTTGATTCCCTGTGTATAGCAAGGGTATTACTAACCAAACTTAATGAGCTTCCAGAGGCAAAACCCGATGATTTGCATTGGGCATTATCCGAACTGGTAGCCAAAAGGTCAGCAGTACTAAAAGCCAATACAGCATTGAAAAACCAGTTAAGAACTTATATCCTGCATCATTACCCCCGGTATACCAGCTTTTTCACAGTCTTTTCTTCCAACACTTCATTAACATTCTGGGAAAAGTATCCCTCACCTGTAAAGCTCAAGGAAACCAGAGTTGAAGAACTGGGCGAATTTCTAAGGCTTAAAACATACGGTGTACACTCTATTGATAAAGCCAAGCAGATTTTCAAAACAGTTGAAGAGGATAATTTCAAACCTAATGAATATCAAGAAATACGTGATTTTATAGTCACCACAACAGCCAATCAAATCAAAGATAATCTTACTACTATTGATAAACTTGATGCTGAAATAGAATCCATCCTTCCAAAGTTCGGTTATAAGCTGGAAACCATGAAGGGTATAAGTACAACATTTGCAGCCGGATTAATAGCCCACATCGGAAATATAGACCGCTTTTCCAATGCCTCTAAGCTCGCAAAATTCGCAGGAATCAGCCCGGTCAGCTATTCCACTGGTAAAACCTCAAAACATTTCAGTGACAGGAAAGGCGATAAAGAGTTAAGACACATTTTCTTTCACCTTGCCGTCCTTGTTGTAAGTAATTATGCCGGACAGCGAAAACCGCACAACCAATATTTCTTTGAGTACTACAACCGTAAAATCTCCGAAGGAAAAACAAAACGCCAAGCCTTAAAATGTGTCATGCGTAGACTGGTAAATATAATTTACAGAATGATGAAAGATAAATCAGAGTATTATGAAAAACCAATGCAAGAAAACAAATCTTAATGTATAATATTTACTGTAGCCTGAGTTATTAAGGAACCTGAACGTGGAGGATTATCACACTTACTTCGTTGGTAGTCAGGGACTGTTGGTGCATAATAACTGTACTGAAAGAATGACCGAATTTATTAGTAAAGTGTGGAAGGCGGCAGATGATGATTTTAGAAATATGCTTAAAGCAGCAAATGGGCATGCATACGATGATCATATAGGAAAAACTCTTGATGAAATCAGAGAAATTGCTGACTATCAAGGCAAATTGTGTTCAACATTTACTGATGAAGCTACTGCATTAAAGGCTATAAGGGAATCTTTGCAGGAAAATGCTAAAAAGGTTACTAACTGGCTTGATAATGGGGCACAAGGAGAACTTGAACTTATAGGTAATCATGGTTATGATTTAGGGTTTGGAGTTAGGCCTTCATCAATAACTAAAATAAAACCTTTAAATTCTTCTAGAATGTATTTGGTAAAGGATACAACACAATTATCAGGTTTCAGAATTAAAACAGTATTCCCAGAATAATAAGTATAAGGGAGAAGTGACTATATGTATAATTTTAAAGACCTTACAACATATAGAAGATTTATTAGAGGTTATTTTGGTAGGAGTTATAGATGGGATGAACTAACAATGTGTATAAATGAATTTTTTGAATGTACTGGTAAAGAAGCAAGTGAAAATTTATTAAAAGAAATTCATTATATTATAGAATTAAATGATTGGGAGTATATAAAAAAATTTAATATTGAAGCTGAAGGAATCTACTATGAGGAAGAAAGAAACAAAGAAATGATGGCAAAAATTATTGATGTGCTATCAAAAAACTTGAGGGATAAAGTTTCGCCTGCAGACATACCTAGCACCTACGAGGATAGCAAAACGGGATGGTAGAACTTTTGAACTTTAGTACCAGCTTTCATATATACTAAACCTATCAACTTAATACGTAATACACAGATACAGCCTCGGCATAGCGTCGAGGCTGTATTTATCTGGACATGTAGACAGTTTGATAATTATACCAAAATCGCTATGTATTTGGCTGGAAGGAACTTTTCTGGAAACCAGCAGAGAATATCAGAGGTCCAGACAGCATTTCATTTTTGATGTTCTCTAAAAGAGGTATAGAGGTTATAGGTACGGCGAAACTCCGGTGCCAATTTTGGCATGCCCATACCCAGGTTATAGGTACGGTGAAACCGGCTAGCACTGAAGCCCACCCACATTTTTTCTGCATCTCAAAGGCAAAAGCTTTTTCTATTATTCATTCTAAAAAGTAAAGAAGTATTTTTATAGTGAGATTACTATTCTTGATTAAATCGCCTTTTCTCCCACACTTCTAAAATAGGCTGCATGAAACCTGCTTTGGTTTTACTATCAATAATAGTCTCTTGAAATTTTATATTTCCCATTACTCCCCTTGTAAATATAGTTGTATACGTCGTTATATTCCCCTGAGAAGTAACTACGGTAACATCCAAACATTCCTTTCTATCTGAACATTTTTCTGCTGACAAGTTTTTACTAAACGTTTCAATGTCTTGAGTTAGCCAAGATTCAAATATAGAAATAACTGCATCAATATCCGATTTGGCAACTATGTCAGCAATTTCTTTTGCAAGAATATATTTGTCAGATTTGTCTTCTGGCCTTAGGCATAGCAATTGAAATCCTTTTTGGGGACTATATAAATATACAATAGGGAGATGATGCTTATCTTTAGCTAAAACTTGTTTAGACATCTTAACCAGTTTTTCAGCAAATTTAATAATATCAACATTGTCAGTTTTAATGCTTATAGACTCTTTATCTAAATTATATCGTGAGATGGCTTTTTCTGTAATTTTGGGGTTAATTTTTACCTTTTGAAAATTGGTGTCTTTTTGTTGTAGATTCTTTAATGATAGCCTTGTAAGCCTATATTGAGCATTGTTATACATGCAACAAGGTATACCATTTGAATGAACCTCGTAGGAATGTAACATATCTCTTACATCACAGTTGTTGATGTTAATTCCAACTTGTTTATGGGCATCAATAACTATTTGTAACAAAAAACTATAGCAATACGCCAAAGCGTCCATCAATTCCCATTTATCCAAGGTCTCCACAACCCACCGCCGTTCGATTTCTAAAATACAGTCCATTGAAATGATCGCTTTGTTGACGTATCCTTTTTCAATTAAAAATCTAAGCAGAAATTCATTTGGCAAGCTAACAGGTATTTCAATATCTTTTT
>JAAZCB010001262.1 GCA_012513545.1 Clostridiaceae bacterium | reverse complement strand
TATTGGAACTGGACTACCATCATCTTCAACTAAATTCCAGCTATCTATCATTTTCCATATAAGGAATCTTATTTGCTCACTTTCGTCTTTAATTGAAGATAGCTCTATCTCGTCATACCAAGGCAACTCTGACTTGATATTAATTATTAAGTCAGAGTTTGGTATTTTTACTTCGATAGTTTTTTGGAGTTCATTGATATTCATATTAATAAGATGTTCCAGCTGTTTTATTAACAATAGAAACTTCTAATGCTTTTGCGTCTGTTGTATCATACAATACTTCCATTTCTTGATTGTCCATGATCAATGATCCAACCTCTAATGGCTCTTCATTTGTTATTGGTTTGATTTTATGAAATCTTATTGTAAAGCTTTCTTTATTGCTTCCTCCAGTGATAGTATCTCCAGTATTAACTAATGTTAGTGCTTGTTTAACTGAATTTAGCCATGCAACATGCTGACTTACATCTTCAAACAATCTTCCGATTGTTAATTGAGCTTCTCTTGTTTGTGGCAATAGCTTGATAGGACTTTGTGATCCGCTAGCTTGAGCGTCAAATAAGTTATTTTTTATAGTAAATGCAAATTGGTACAATGGAGTTGCAGTTGCCTTTGATGCTACTGCTGTATCAGCATTAGCTGATGTGTCAGATATTCCTACAAGTGTATTTCCTTGTAATAATGGTTTTGATAAACTAGTATAACTAGGAGTTTGTGCTTTAAGATATATTTTATTTCCAATAGCAGATGTTAGCGATAATGATTCAAATCCAACAGTTTCTCCATCATTTTCAACGCTAGTTAGTGTAATGTCTTGATATGATCCATTGTCTAATTCAAGAGAAATTACATCTCCTATAACAAGACCTGTTGTTGGACTGCTGTCATAGTCGTATCCCAATTTTAAACTTGTTACTGCTCCTGATAATGCCTCCTTAAGACTTCCTACTGAAAATTGACCAGTAGCCTTAACTGATACTGTTACCTGAAGTTTTTGGTCAACATACTCTCCTTTTAATTGATCTGCTTTCACTCCGAAATATCTTTGAGCATAAGGTCCTTTTTGTATTTCAATAGTATAACTTTTTGGATCGCCAACAGTAAAAGGATGAGTGTATCCTGTTGCGCTTCCTGTAGTTGCTCCCTTTTTAAGAGTCATGTTAAAAAAATGAGCTAAGTTATCAGCATCTGCTAATACAACAATATCCCCTTCATGTTTTCGTGATCCTTTTAGTAAATCGTCCGACTTAAAGTCATAACCCTTCATTCTTCTATCTGCGTCGTAATTAAGAATGGTTTTAACTGATTCACTAACAAGTGGACAAAAAATGTTAGGAATTACAGGAGTTCCCTCTGTTATTTCTGGCTTTATTGCTAAGTAACTTTTATCTGATAAGTACATCATTTTATTTCTTCTTTATTATTAATTTTTAAGTCTTTTTTTGAATTCAATATTTCAAAATTTGTATTGTGAAATCCTTCTGGCGCATCGACTATCTCACCAGGCTTTACTGTTCCTACTCCAGGAACAATTAATGTTTCTTTTGTAATATTTTTTATCTTCATATCAATTAAAAACGGCGACAGTGCATTTCTGCTATTTGTCGCCGCCTGTTATAGCGTTACGTTTTTATTATTTTTTATATTATATCACAAATAATTGTTAACTACAACAGTGCAATCAATCTTAAATGTTGCAAAATTGAATGATCCAGCCGTAGCTATAAAATCAAATGTTGCTTCTATTACTCTTACATTTATAACCTCCCCTCCCAAATCAGGATCTTTGTCAAAGGCTTCAATTATCTTGTCAGAAACATTAGTCATTACATCGTCAGCATCCTTACTAGACCTTCCGACGCTTGATTGTTCCTGATAAAGATTAATTACAAAATGGAATATTCTTTGATTCCTTCCAGTATCCAATTCTTCGCCACTTACACCAGTATTAAGTATAACCGCTACTGGATAATTTTTAAACTCGCCATTAGAATAATCAAATATATCTCCAAAAATAGATTTTTCATTATCATCAACAATGGATTCTAACTTATCTTTAATTAATGACTTAATGTCTTTCAGTGTTGTTTTCATCTTGTTATCGTTTTAGTTATGTTATTAATAGCCTCTCTAAAAAAACGTTCTATACTACTTTTTGATTTTTCTACCGCTCTTTTAAAGAATGGATTTGGCGCTGTTCCTGGATGATTTACTTTGTTGTATACACCCCAGCCAGTTCTTTTATTGGCTAGTCCACCAGGATGTCCTTTGTATCCTATCCTTTTTGGTTTAATTACATGAGGCCTAGTTCCTTGATGTACATATACTGAATATGGTGCTTGTGATACTATTTTTCCGCTTAATTTCGTTGTCATTATTGGAGTTGATATTTTTTGTCTCAAGTTTCCACCACCGCTTGTTTTATTTACAGGAGCCTCTCTTAACGAAACCGTCCTTATAGTATGAAGTGATTTTTGAATTGCTCTGCTAACCTCATCAACAGTAAACACAGGAGCGCGTTCAAGATTTCTCTTCAAATTATCAAGTCCTGTTATTTTTACATCTACATCAATCATTTTTTCTTATTATTACTTCTAAATGTACATGATTCATAAAAGCATGTTTTTTCATTCCTATTACCCTGAATTCATCACCATTTCCTCTCATTACATTATCCATTTCTTTAATATCATAGTCATCACAAAACATTAAATAATTCTTTCCAAAACTTCCATCAACATCCTCTGTTGAATAATCGTCTAACTCCTGAATCAAGCATGGAACTGATAATATATAATCTTCATATCCTTCTATGTCTGAACCGCTTTCAACTTCAAATCTTTGAGTTTTAACTATTTCGTTGTATGTTGTTTGTAGTGCGTTCATTTTCAATATCTTATGT
>JAAZCB010001261.1 GCA_012513545.1 Clostridiaceae bacterium | reverse complement strand
CTTTTGCCTTCTCCATCTCAGCAATTTTCTCAAGAACAAAGGGGAATTTCTGCAGGGTGGAGATTATAATATTTGATCCCTGATAAATGGCTTCTGCTAACTGCTGTGAATCTTTATCAATTTTTTTAACAACACCTGCTTTGTGTTCAAATTGATAGATTGTATTCTGAAGTTGTGAATCGAGAACACGTCTATCTGTAATAACGATTACAGAATCAAACACACGTTCATCATTTTTGTTATGCAGGCTTGAAATGCGGTAGGCGAGCCATGCAATTGAATTGGATTTACCTGATCCTGCAGAATGTTGAATGAGATAGTTTTTCCCTACACCGTTTTCTTTTGCATCTGCTGCAACTTTCCGAACGCAGGTAAGCTGATGGTAACGAGGGAAAATAAGCTGCTCTTTATTGATCACTTTGCCATCGGTTTTTATCTCTTCTGTCTGCAGATGAAGATATCTTCCGATAATATCGAGCCATGAATCTTTTGACCATATCTCTTTCCATAAATATTCTGTCCGGTAACCATCGGGATTTGGTGGATTACCTTTTCCATTGTTGAAACCCTTATTAAATGGAAGA
This sequence comes from Clostridiaceae bacterium, assembly GCA_012513545.1. The sequence goes on along the minus strand of JAAZCB010001261.1, from coordinate 1,596 downwards.
AAACGGGTTTTTTCGCCATTTAAAAAAGTGGTCATGTAAACTTCATCGGGATCGACTGCAAAGTGGACGAGAGTACGTTTTTTAAAGCGGAAAATGAGTTCTGATGGATCTCTATCGGCTATGTACTGCTTTTTTGCGAGTTCGACAGTCTGGCCTGTGAAAGGATTTTTGAGTTCTGCTGTGGCGACAGGAATCCCATTGATTCCCAATACTAAATCGAGAGAATTCTCATTTTTTATCGAATAACGGACCTGCCGATATACTGTCAGAATATTTGAATCATAAAGGGATTTGGAATCAGGATTAAGACCTGATTCGGGCTTGAAATATGCCACGTCAAAGTGGACACCATAATCGGTGAATCCATGCCGAAGTACATCGAGACTTCCCCTAAGATCTAATTCTTTGGTAAGTCGGGCTATGATTTTGTTATCAACTTCATAACCGTGGATTTCCGAGAGTTTTTTCCATTCTTTAATCTGGGAATTACGCAGGAATTGGATAATTGTTCCGCTATCGAGTGATAGTTCTCTACTGATATTTGCAGGATCTCCTTTTGCGTAACCACCATTTTCAAGAAGGTCCTGTTCGATTGCTGATTCGAAGGTCTGTTCGGTGTGAAGATTCATTTTTCTTTTTGCTCAATCAGTGATTGTATCATAGGATTTAAAATAATCAAAAACTTAATTTCTTGTTCAGCCAGTAGTTCTTGACTTAAATATTCAATTTTATTAACATCCTCTATTGCTGCAGAATAATTACCCATAATAAAATGTAATTTAGCTCTTTCCCAAAAGGGATCAATAACAAAGTATGAACCCTTTAAATTAATTGCTTTTGTTAAATTTTTGAGCGAAGAGTCAAAATTACCAAGTTTGCATTCACAGGCTCCGATAACTGTGTATATTTCTCTTACATCTTCTCTATCATGTGCGCTAACTAAACTCTTTAAGAATAGCATTTTGGCTTCTTCAAAATTGTTTTTTACATAATATCGCCAACCATCAGTACTGTATTGGTCAAATAATGATTCACTATGGAGATATTCTCTTTCAAAAGCCCATATAGAGCTTTTAATACAATCAATTTCTTGGTCAAATTCATCATTTCTAATTTTATCATATTGACCATCAAATTCATAATGCCATTTTATTATTGAATTCAATAACAATCTTTAAATCGTTAGTTATACTTCGTAATAGATTCAGTTCTGTAAAATTAAAGATTTCCATAGTACAATTATTCTCTTATATCGATTTTGCCTGTTACAGCTTCATTTATAAGAACTGTCTGGTATTCTTCTATTAATGAAATTTCCTTTTCTGTAAGGGCAATAGTTTTATCGATTTTGTTAAGGTGTGCATACGTATTTCCTATAATTTTTTTCTGTTCGAAAATAGGAGGTAAAGGTATAGTGAAGTTTTTTAACTGTTCAAAATTCAAACCTTCCCGATTGGCACCAGTTTGGCAGTGTTCAATCTGAAATTGACCTAAGAAAGAACTTAGTACTAAATAGAGATATTCTGTAATTATATAACCATTTGGTCTGATAATACAAACATGTTGATTAACATTAGCAGGTAAAATATCCTTTTT
>JAAZCB010001260.1 GCA_012513545.1 Clostridiaceae bacterium | reverse complement strand
TTTTACAGGATGGAAGGATGAGAGTCGTAGTAAAAGATGTACGCGTTGAGGAAGATGAAGATGTAATGAGGTATATTGAACCTGAACAATTGACGTTGTTTTGAAAACAAGTTGCTGTCAATGTCGAACTTTATAGAAGTTTTATTGTTGACTATGAACAATCGTCACATTCTTATTGGGGTATGTAAATTACGCGCAAAAGTAGCAAAAGAAAACTATAAGTAACCGTATAGTATTCTTTTACTGTTTGTTGACTCTGGCGTGGTTTCAGATATAATAATGAGTGTGTAACACAATTATAAATCGTCTGATAGTTTTTGTTATCCAATAATAGAGCAGTTTTCATGTTGTTTTTTAATAGCAAGTTTCTGTTAAACTTTATAAGAGCTATTTTCATATTATTAAGATAAAGTTATAATAAAACAAGATATTACTAATTTTTATTTATTTAAGGGGAATTTATGATAAAAGAAACCAGTGTTAATATAAACATATCAGGCGTTATTATGAAACAATTATTGCTTATTGCCTTAGTTATTGTGTTTATAATTGCTGGGGCTGCCTGCGACAATGCACAGTACAGCAGTGAAGTTGCACAAACTGACCAGTATGGTGATAATCTGCCATATGAGTACACAAAGCCGCAACTCAATGTAGATAATAAAAAGACTTTTTACATAAAAACAGGCTATGACCCTAAAAAAATTGAAGGAGTTGAAACAAGAGTTGATATACCCGAGGGAATAGAACCTTTAGACGAGCCGTATCTTACCTATTTTGATTATCAAAAGGTAATAGAAGTTTTTTGCGAGCCGAGTCTTACCTTTAATGCAATTGATGCGGATATTGATTATGATAAGGGAAGGTTTGTCATAAAGCCTAAACGTCCTGAAATAATGGATATCTTTAACGGTGAAAAAGTGCTGTTTTCCAAATCGGGCGAATGGGGATTAAGTGATGAGTATTTCATTGTCCAGAAATTTGATCCCAAATCGGGGAAGCCACTCCAAAAACCTCTTGTAACCCGCTTTACAGTGAAGAAGACTATCAGTAAGCCTGTAGTATCTTTTTCAGTTGACAATCAGGGTGTAGGACATTTTTCATGGGAGCCTGTTGAAAATGCCACAAAGTACTATATTGTTAAAATAGAGAAAGGCGATACGTGGCTGAAAATTATCGGTTCAACAGCAAAGACTGAGTGGTCAACAGTAGAACAGGATGAATTTTATTTAAAATATCTCGAACGCGGTGACGAAATAGTAACACAAAACAGAGAATTTAAGAACTTTCATTATTCAGATGATGATTTGATTTCCTATGGTATGTTTAAGCAAAAACAAGAGATTAAGGATAATATGTTTGGGATCGTTGCCGCAAATGACACTGACACCTCGGCCTTTTATGCAATTAACGGAAGTTCACTTGAAAACAGACTTCCGTATTCAGTTGCGTACCATGCTGTTGGAGAAATGAAGGCAAACGTGGGTGACATTAGAACATTTGATGATATTCCTACACATTTGCCGGTTATAATGGCAGACAGTTCAACCGCACTTCGTCCAATTGTTATAGATATAAGCAATATCAAAATAGGAGAAAAATCTCTTTTTGACAAAGATGATAATGGCAAAATAAGCTTTAATAAAAAAGTATCAACCTGTATTGTACCTTACACTATTAAAGATACGATGTTTAAAGGTGAGTATCGGCTTGACAGTTTTGATATCAAGAATTACCAGAGCGAAGCACATCGAATAGCAGAAAGAAATAAACTGGAGGAGTATAAGACTGGAGAGTCGACTGTCTATACTTACAGTACTAAAACCAAGGATCTGAGTAATATTGAGATCAGCCGGACTGAACCGGATGTTCCATATAGAATTAATGCCACAAACCCTCTTACAAAATATTTAGCAGCAAATATGATTGCAGGCAATCAGTATATTGATGTCAGTAATCAGCTCGATGAATCAAATGGAATTAGCATATATGATGCTGCAGATGAAGCTAGGGTACAGAATCCATACATATTAGGCTTAAAAGGATTAAACTATATTGAGGATCTTAAAATTCTTGAAGTTGAATACAAAGTCACTTCGAGTGAGGAGCGTACTAAATTGCATAAGGCAGTTTCGGAGGAGGTAGACCGTGTTATTGCAAGTATCATTTCGGGTAGTATGACTGATGAAGCGAAAGTAAAAGCCATCAACGATTATATTATAAATACGGCCGAATACGATTATGATGCTTTAAATTCAAAAGACACATTTCTGGTTGATAAAGAATTATTCAAAAACGCCTGGAATGTTGCAGGTATATTCCTTGACAAAAAAGCCGTATGTGCAGGTTATGCGTACGCATTTAAAGCTTTGGCAGACGAAGCAGGTCTTGAGGCAGTATATGTTGGTGGATTAGTAGGTGGTGAGGGACATGCATGGAATAAGGTTAAAATAAACGGTAAGTGGAAGCTCATAGATGTTACATGGAATGATAGTAAAAGCAAGCCAAATGAATATTATCTTATAACTGACGAGGAAGCGGGTAAGAAAAGAAATCAAGTGCAGGAGAAGGATTTTGTAATTGATATTCTTGTGGATAACTATGCAACTAAATAATTTCATGTATTATTTTACGTGGTTTATGTTTGGAAAATATGAATATTTATTGCGCAAGAATGATATTCTCATATTATAATTAAAAGGTTATAATAAAATTATATTATATAATTATGTATAATTTTTCATGGGGGATTTTATGATAATAAAAGGTTTGAATAAATTACTGGCAGTTGCTGTCTCTTTAACGTTTGCATGTATATTTTTTGTACAGTTTGCCAATCCAGTAAAAGTACAGGCCGCAGATTTTGCTAAAGGTGCTGATGTAAGCTGGCTTCCTCAAATGGAAGCAAAGGGTTATAAGTTTTATGACGATAACGGCATAGAAAGGGATTGCCTTGAAATATTAAAAGAACATGGTATAGACTCTATAAGGCTAAGAGTATGGGTTAACCCTTCAAATGACCCCTACAGCGGTCACTGCAGCAAGGATGAAGCAATTGCTCTGGCAAAACGCTGCAAAGAAATGGGTTTTAGGATAATGATAAACTTTCATTACAGTGATTCGTGGGCTGATCCCGGGAAGCAATACAAGCCATCAGCATGGCAGAATCACGGTATAACACAATTACAGACCGATGTATATAATCACACCAATGATGTTCTGAGTGCTTTAAAGGCTGCCGGTGTAACCCCTGAATGGGTACAGGTCGGAAATGAAACCAATGACGGAATGCTGTGGGAAGAGGGAAAGGCTTCAAAAAATATGAGGAACTTTGCGCTTCTTGTAAACAGCGGTTATGACGCGGTTAAGTCTGTGTTTCCCAATGCCAAGGTAATTGTGCATATATCAAATGGGTTTGACAACAGCTTATTCAGGTGGATTTTTGACGGACTTAAGAGTAATGGGGCTAAGTATGATATAATAGGGATGTCGATTTATCCGGAGACTGGTAATTGGTCCGGCATGAATGCACAGTGTTTGTCAAATATGAATGATATGGTATCTAGGTACGGAAAAGAAGTTATGATATGTGAAGTAGGTATGGCAACCTCGGAAGCTGCATCATGCAAGTCTTTTATTACTGATATAATCAACAAAAACAAATCCCTCTCAGGAGGAAAGGGATTAGGAGTATTTTATTGGGAACCTCAAAGTTATAATTGGGCCGGTTATGGAAAAGGAGTATGGGATTGGAATGGAAGACCTACGGCAGCTTTAGAT
>JAAZCB010001259.1 GCA_012513545.1 Clostridiaceae bacterium | reverse complement strand
TAATATTTTATACCATATCATGGTTGTTGACAAGTCTCATTTTTTACAATCGATAGTGTATGGAAATTGATTATAATAACCATTTATTATCCTCTGTATTAAGAATTTTCTTGCTTTATAGCATAATGAATGAGAAAATTATTATTATAATTTATTTTCAAAAGAACATATGAAACGGAGGCATATTAATGTCAGAAATCTTCCAAGATCCAAGCCGGACAGCTGAAGAAAGAACTATTGACCTTCTGTCAAAAATGACCCTTGAAGAAAAAATCGGTCAAATGTGCCAGATTGACGGCCGTATAGAGCCTGAAACCTGGATAAAAAAAAGGAATATCGGTTCTTTCCTTCATGTTGTCGGCGATGAAGCAATCAGGCTTCAGAAAATAGCGGCTGAAGAGACCAGGCTTGGTATCCCGCTTATTTTTGGTATTGACGCAATTCACGGACATGCCTTTCACAGCGGTGCTACCGTTTTTCCATCTCAGCTCGGCCTGTCCTCAAGCTGGAACCCCGACCTTATTGAGAAGGTTGGTCAGATTACTGCAAAAGAAGTTTGTCTTTCAGGACTTCACTGGACTTTTTCGCCGGTGCTCTGTCTGGGCAGGGACTCTAGATGGGGTCGGGTTGATGAAACCTTCGGTGAAGATCCCTATCTTACCGGAGTTCTTGGCAGTGCCATGATAAAAGGCTATCAGGGCAAGGATATATCAGAACCTTACAGTATCCTGGCTTGTGCAAAACATTTTGCAGCATATGGCGAAACACAAGGCGGACGTGATTCATCTGAAAGTGATGTGTCCAAAAGAAAACTTAAGACTATTTTTTTTCCTCCTTTTAAAGCTGCATCAGATGCAGGCTGCAGTTCCTTTATGATTGCCTATCAGGCAATAGACGGAATTCCGTGTTCAGCTAACGAATGGCTGATTAAGGACGTATTAAAAAAAGAGTGGAGCTTTAAAGGGATTGTAATAACTGACTGGGACAATACAGGTCATATGCACAGGCTGCAAAAAACAGCACCTACTATGAAAAAAGCATGTGAAACTGTTATTTTAGCTGGACATGACATGATCATGGCAACACCTGAATTCTATGATTATGCCGTCGAGCTGGTTAAAGAAGGCACCATAAAAGAAGAACCCATTAATCATGCATGTTCAAGAGTACTTTATACTAAATTCAGACTTGGACTTTTTGACAATAAAAGATATCCTGAAACCGAAAAAGCAAAAGTATTTATCGGGTGCAGCGACCACAGGAAAGAAGCCTATGAAAGCGCTCTTAATTCCATGGTACTATTAAAGAATGATAATAATATCCTCCCGTTATCAACACAAATTAAGAAAATTGCTGTCATAGGTCCTAATGCAGATGACGTGCAGGCTCAGCTCGGTGATTGGTCTTTCGGGCCAAGATATTACCCGGACAGGCCTACTATTGAATATAATCAGCATTACGATATAAAGCCTATAACTACAATTCTCAATGGGATAAAAAGACGCTCAGGTTCAAATATCGAAGTGCTTTATGAAAAGGGCTGTGATGTAATGGATAAAGCCTCCCAGGATATTGCTCTGGCAGTTGAAATTGCCAAAAAGGCCGATGTTGTAATTGCAGTAGTCGGTGACTCTATTCTATTAAACGGAGAAACGCGTGACAGAGCAGCTCTTGATTTAACAGGCTCACAGCAGGAGCTCCTTGAAGCACTAAAGGCTACCGGGAAACCACTTATAGTTATATTAATAAACGGCAAACCACTTACTGTACCCTGGATAAAGGAAAATGCAGATGCCATAATTGAAGCCTGGAATCCGGGAATGGAAGGCGGGAACGCTGCAGCCTCAATACTCTTTGGTGATTATAATCCCTGCGGAAAGCTCTCCATATCTTTCCCAAGAGCAGTCGGACAACAACCGGTTTTCTATAATCAGTATTCCGGATGGCATGGCGGCAAGTATGCAGATATGACTTCAGAGCCCCTATTTGCCTTTGGATTCGGTCTTTCCTATACAACATTTGAATACTCCAATATGTCGCTTTCTCACCATGAATTAAGAGAAAACGAAGAACTTACGGTATCAATAGACATAAAAAATACCGGAAAAGCAAAGGGAACTGAAATTGTACAAATATACGCTAATGATGTATACAGTTCAGTTACAACTCCGGTTAAGGAGTTAAAAGCTTTTGAAAGAGTTGAATTGAATCCCGGTGAAACACGGACTGTAAAAATTAAAATACCAGCCTCAGCCTTTGCTCTCGTTGACAGCAACTTAGAGTACAGGCTTGAACCTGGCGAATTTGAAATCCTGGCAGGCAGCTCATCAAGGAACGAAGATCTGCTTGTTAAAACCTTCAATGTAGTATAATATTGTACTTTCTTTATAAAAAGGCCGATGCAAAACAATTATTTCAATTGATTTTGCATCGGCCATAATATTTTCACTCTATAAGACTATTAATTCCAGACTCTATTACTATAATGTCAATACGCCCAATATAACCCTTTTTAACAGAGAATAGTCTGTTGAATTAATCTTACCGTCTTCATTCAAATCTGCATTTTTCTCTGATGGTAAAGTATCTACGAGCCCGAGGATATATCTTCTTAAAAGTGTATAGTCTGTAGAATTCACCTTGCCATCATCGTTTACGTCACCAAGTTTTTTATCAACCGGTTCATCACCTTCAACCGCTGGTATCCCATAGGCTAAAACCGACTTGACATAAGCGGTGATATTAGGATTCTCAATGTAGTCTTTAGCATTTGAGTTATATGAGTAGTCGTTATCCTTATCATAATTCCCATAGCTTCCGTTGATAATCCTGAACTGTATATCCCCGGTATCAGAACCTGGCCCAAGAGTACCCGCATCACTTGCAAACCCTATTTCAAGATAATTGTCTGCCTTTGTAACAGGCTTCTCAATGTCAACAAAGGTACCTGTTACATTAGCTTTTCCTATGTGAGCATAATCACACTGGAAAGTCTGTGAAGTTGCCGAATCCTTTGTAAACCAGTAGCGAACCTTGATGTCGGCTAAATTCAAAGCTTTTGTTCCTGTGTTTTTAATCTTTACTAAAGCTCTTATATCACTGGCAGTATCTTGAACACCGGATTTGTATTGAACCTGAAGGCTCACCTTTTCTGTCGGTGTCGGCGGCGGAGTACTATTTAGGTCATGGGTTGGAGTCGGTGTCGCATTAACTGGCGTTGGTTCTTCTCCATAAACCAATACTCCGTCAAGATACAAAGGAATTTTTTTAGTAAGTGAATATTCCTCAGTAAGTCCTTCCCTGCTGTAATCATTTGTATGATCCCAATTACTTTTGAAATTTGAATCCATACCGACCATAATTGCAACCTGCAGTTCGCGTGTACCGTATATTACTCTTCCGGTCCAGTCGAACTCATAGTAATATGTACCGCTATCATCGTATTTATAAGGACCAGAAGCTGCTACATCACCATCATAACCTGCCTTGTTTTCATCATAGTATATTTCCATTTTTAAATCTTCGGTTGTCTGTCCCGCATTAAAAAGTTCTTTAATGTTAAAGTAGTAGCGGGTCTTCATTCCTCTTTGAAAGCGCGGAGGATGACAGGAGAAATTATATATTTTCATAGTTATCTGCGATCTCTCATTATTTTCCTGAGTAACCTTGGCCTCAACATAGAATTCATCCGTCGGGGGTTCCTTAGGAGGATATTCCCCTTCAACAGGCTTATGTCCAAGCGCCTCACCGTAATAATG
>JAAZCB010001258.1 GCA_012513545.1 Clostridiaceae bacterium | reverse complement strand
TTGCTATCTCACTTTTGTTAAAATTATCTCTGAGCAATATCTCAATTGCCCCTCTGTCTGCAGCAGTTAGATGTTTGTTTCTCATACTTACATTTTAACTGTTGCAGTTAGAAGTAGAAAGTAGAACTAATAAAGATCACTTTTCTTTGTGATATAATTATTTCAATAAAATTATAATGAAAGTGTAAATTATGAATAAAAAGATTTTAATATTAGTGTTGATTGTAGTTGTATCAGCAGTAGGAATTTTTCTTGTATTTAATAACAAGTCAAAAGAACAAAATAATGACAATGATACAATAATGAATATAGATTATACTACAATAACTTCTGATAAATTAGCAACTACAATTCAATTAAAAGTTCCTAAAAATAAAGGAATTGTAAAAAATGTAAAAGGAGGTGAACAAAATGAAGTTGAGTTTGTATCTGAAGAAAGCGGGTATAGGATTGCTGTATTTTTGTATGATCAACCATATAATAGCTATGAATTAGAAAAGAATTTACATAAACAAAGCGAAAGTTTTAAAGAAATTACAATTAACAATTTTAAGGGCTATGAATATAATATGGGAGCACAAAAAATAATAACATTATCATTAGGACAAGCACCAACAGGTTTTCATAGAATTTATTCAATGTATATACATAGAAAAAGAAATTATGATAAACCTATAGATGAATTAATGGAACTAGAAGAAATAAAGACAATTGTTAATTCAATAAAAATTAAAGAAGATTATATTATTTAAAGTAAGCTTGTACTATGTAGGAGAAAACCTTAAAATTACTTTGAAAGAGAAATCTAATCATGGATAGTACAAAAGAGCGTAATTATAATATTGATTTTTTAAGAGGAATTGCTGCTCTTTCCATAGTTTTAATACATACTGCTTGGTGGTTAGGTGAGAGTTATACTCCATTAGCATTCAGAAATTTATGTCTATTTGTTGATGTGCCTGTGTTTCTGTTTTTAGCTGGATATTCATTTAACTATAGTGGATCGATAATAAGAAATTTGAAAGGGATATTAACTCAATGGCTTAAATGGATTTTGTTTCTATTGTTTTATTTTCTTATAATGTTTCTGTTTTTTAGAGAAGATTTACACATTAACGAAATGTTGTATTGGCTAGGTTTTAAATTCCCAACTTCACAACCATTTCCAATTGTAAATGGTTCTATGTGGTTTATGTATATGTATATAAAAGTAAGCTTTGTAGGATCTATAATAATAGTTTTATTGAAAAAATATGCATCCGCAAATTATATACAAAGTTATTTGATTTGTATGCTTTTTTGTCTAATGTTATTTATAATTTGTTCAACAGTTGGTGACATGCTTTTTTTTGATTCCCAATTAGCTTTTTATTTATTAATTTATATGATTGGTTATTTATCAAATGATTACAAAGCAAAGAATTTCTGGCAATTTCTTTTGTATGAAGTAATATTATTATTAATTACGATTGTGGTATTTAGAGTATGTAAAATAAATATAACTAATATTCAATATATTAAGTGGACACTTCAAATTCCATACTTGTGTTTTGCATTACATTCAATAATATTATTTTGGTATCTAAAGGATACTTTAAAAGTAAAAAAGGGAAATATAATTAATTATATTGGTAAAAATGCAATTTACTTTTATTATTCGCAAGGAATAGCTTGTTCGTTAAGTTATTTTATTATTGAATTCTACTCTGATTATGGCTTCCCACTTAAATTTTTAATAACTTTAGCTTTTAATTTGTTTGTTACTGTAATTATTGCGATGATATCAATTATCTTCTACGATTTATTATCGAAATTATTAGGAAAAATGAATTTCTCGTTTTTAGTTCCCTGTAAAAAACAGGAGAGTAGATAAATATTTGTGTGATAACATACAAATTAGTAGATTTTAATAGAATAA
>JAAZCB010001257.1 GCA_012513545.1 Clostridiaceae bacterium | reverse complement strand
TATACCAATGTAATGGCTGTCTGGGTCATTGAACGTGCTCTTGAATTGCTTGAATTGCTGGATAATGAATGGCGCAAAAATCTCAGACAAACAGTTGGATTCTCAGAAATTGATATAGATAGATGGAAAAAAATTACCAAAAACATGTATGTTCCATTTAAAGACGACCTCATTATGCAGTTTGATGGCTATGATAAGCTAAAGGAGCTGGATTGGGATTATTATCACAGAGAGTATGGTCAGTTTATTCGTCTGGATCGCGTACTGGAGGCCGAAGGCGATAGCTGCAACAATTACAAGGCAAGTAAACAGGCCGATGTATTGATGCTTTTTTACCTTTTTTCAGCAGAAGAACTTGACGGTATTTTTAATAATCTTGGTTACACTTTAAAGCCCGGCACTATTCCTGAGAACATTGATTATTACAGCAGACACACTGCCCACGGTTCAACACTAAGCCAGGTGATATATGCATGGGTATTTGCCCGGTCGAACAGAGATGAGTCATGGAAAAGTTTTCGCAAGGCCCTTTTGAGCGATTTTAAGGACGTACAGGGAGGGACAACCCATGAAGGAATACACATGGGTGCAATGGCCGGGACGCTCGATATTATTCAACGATGCTATACAGGTCTGGAGATTAGAGATGACGTGTTATGGTTCAATCCACAACTGCCTGAAGATATCAGGCAAATGAGGTTTTATCTCCGGTACCGCGGACACTGGATCCACCTGGATATTAATCACAAAACCTTAACCATTACCTTCGATAAAGGATGGGCAAATCCTGTCACTATTGGAGTAAATGGTACCACATACCTATTTGAGACGAACGACAAAAAAATATTTCAGTTATAAGATCTCAAAATATGTAACGATATTTTATGCACAATACGAATAGTTTAAGACGACTATAGATATGGATTTAATAATTCATTTATATCAGTATACTAATGGAATACATCAAATCTTCTTTAATTATTATTCTACTGTTGCATAGCTGCATAATGTTGCAGGCCCAGCAGGAAAGCCCGGAAAGGATACCAGATTATCTTGTTCCCTATGATTATCCGACAGTTGAGGGAATAGAGGAAATTCTGTACAGGGTTCTTTCTTACTATGAATCCACAAGTACTTTAAAAGTTATTGATTCCGAAACCGGTAATGAAATAACCAATTTTGAAAAGTTGAATAAGAATGCGCGTGTTTCCGATGGTTTTGCAGGAGAATGGTCCTATACACATGGTGTTGTTCTTTCTACATTTGGATATATAGGAGATGTAACAGGCGATCAGACTTTTTTTGCCAATAATACCCGGTTCTTTGATTTTGTTGTAGAGACACTCCCTTATTTCATTGAAAACCGTAAAAAGTTTGGCAGTGAGGCAAGGGGAGGCTGGGGAAGAACTCCTGATTTTGAGGCGCTGGATGATTGTGGATCTATCGGTGCAGCAATGATTAAGACATACTTAAAGGACAAAAACGATGATTACCTGGATCTCATAAACAAAATTGCAGATTATATTTCTAATGGGCAATTCCGTCTGGATGACGGAACCCTGGCCAGACATCGCCCGCAATATAAGTCGGTATGGGCAGATGATATGTACATGAGTGTCCCTTTCCTTGCAAATATGGGTATACTGACAAAAGAAAATAAATATTTTGATGATGCGGTAAAACAGGTTCTGCAAATGGCTGACAGACTTTATATTCCCGGAAAAGAATTATTTGATC
>JAAZCB010001425.1 GCA_012513545.1 Clostridiaceae bacterium | reverse complement strand
CCATAAACCGACGCATCACACGACGCATGGTCATTAACAAAGCCGAAAACATACCTGCATACATTGAATATTTGCGGTCAACCCCTAACGAGTTGCAAGCATTATTTGACGATCTGCTAATAGGGGTTACAAGTTTTTTTAGAGAACCACAAACGTTTGCAGCCTTAAAAGAAAAAGCGCTTCCTGAGATTGTCAAAAATAGATTGCTCAACCAGCCTATACGGGTATGGGTTCCAGGCTGCTCAACTGGCGAAGAAGTTTACTCTATTGCTATAGCTATTCAAGAATTCTTTGAAGAAAACGACATAGCCGATATGCGAATTCAAATTTTTGGCACTGATGCAAACGAGAAAGCTATTGAGAAAGCGCGCCAAGGAATATACCCAAAAAATATCGAAGAGAACGTTTCAGAAAACAGGCTAAAACGGTTCTTTAGTAAAAATAACGGAAATTACCAGATAATAAAACCAATCCGCGACATGTGCATTTTTGCAAAGCATGACATAACGGTTGACCCGCCTTTCTCTAACTTAGATATTATTGTGTGTAGAAACGTGCTAATTTATTTTGATGCCTCTCTTCATGAAAAAGTGCTGCCAACATTATATTATGGCTTAAAACCTGATGGTTTTCTTGTTCTAGGTGAATCTGAAAGTGTAGGCAAATTCAATTACCTTTTTGAACAGCTTTCTTCGAAAAGTGCAGTTTTTAAGAAAAAGCGAGTCCAGCTGCAACCAACGTTTCGTGCAGAGCCATTTGCTCCTTTTGCTGCTAAGAAAGCTGTCAAACCAGCTGAAAAAATTGATCAGCAGAATTTATTAAAAAAAGAATTTGATCACCTACTACTAGAGCAGTATATTCCTGCTGCATTGCTGGTTAATAGTAATTTAGATGTATTGTTCTTCCGTGGACAAGTTAATCCTTATCTTACCCATGATCCTGGAACAGCTAGCCTAAATGTTAGTAAACTTATCTGCAAAGAATTAAGATCGCAGGTTCAAAGTGCAATCTATAGGGTAAGGAAAGATAACAAAGCCTATAATGAAATAGTACGTTTAGAACAAAAAGAGCAACAAAAAGCAATAGAGGTACACGTTGAACCCTTAAAGGTATCAGAGTATGACGAACTGTTCTATACGATAAGCTTTAAAGAAGTAAACTACCCAGTTTACTTATCTTCACAAACTACACCTGCAAATGCATCTGCTGAAATTGAGAGTATAAAGGATAGGCAAATTGTTGAGCTTAAAGAGGATTTGGAGTCAACTAAGCAGTCTTTGGAAACTATTATTGAAGCACATGAGGCGACTAATGAAGAGTTGCGCTCAGCTATGGAAGAATCACAGTCAAGCAATGAAGAGCTCAAAAGCATGAACGAAGAGTTAGAAACTGCAAAAGAAGAACTGCAATCAAGCAATGAGGAACTCCAGACTCTAAATGAGGAGCTCAAAAACCGCAACCAAGAACTATTCCGCGTCAACGATGACTTAACTAACTTAATAACGAATATCGACACAACAGTAATCATAGTAGATGATGACTTTAAGATAAGACGTTTTAGCGCTGCAGCGCAAGAAGTGTTAAGAATTGCACCAACAGATGTAGGGCGCTTAATTACTGACCTTCTTATTAGTATTCAAATCAAAGATTTAGAAAAAATACTACAAAATGTAACTTCTAATCTTGTATCTGTTAGGCGCGAAGTAACAGGGGGTAATGACCGATTTTATGAGTTGAGGGTTAAACCGTATTTAACTTCTGAAAAGAAAATTGATGGCGCTATCTTAATTTTTGTTGAT
>JAAZCB010001256.1 GCA_012513545.1 Clostridiaceae bacterium | reverse complement strand
TTACTTATAGCGATAAGCTTAATTGTACAGTTAATACTCTCAGCATATTTCATGTCTGAAACACTTATATTTTTTATACCTTCGGTATATATATTCCTGTAATCTACAAACTGGTTGTAGGCAATAGACGATAGAATTGCTATTTTCCTGCAGGCATCATGCCCTTCAATATCCGCAGTTGGATCAGCCTCGGCATACCCGTTTGCCTGCGCTTCTTTTAATGCAACCTCAAAGTCCTTTCCTTCCCTCTTCATCTGGCTTAATATATAGTTTGTCGTTCCGTTGAGTATTCCCGTTACACTATGGATTTCATTGGCTGCAAGGCATCTGTTCATAGGACGTATTATTGGTATCCCGCCACCAACACTCGCTTCGAACAGGTAATTAACTCCATTCTCCTCGGCTATTTTTAAAAGCTCCGGTCCATGTGTTGCAACAAGTTCCTTGTTTGAAGTTACAACATGCTTGCCGGATTTTAACGCATTTTTTGTATATTCATAGGCAATCCCGGTTCCCCCTATTGTTTCGACAACAATGCCAATTGAAGGGTCCTCGAAGACCTCCTCTGAATTTTTGGTCAGAAGTTCTTTGTCGGGGCTGTCAGGGAAATCCCTTATATCCAGTATCTTTTTAACGGATATCTCCTCTCCGGCTTTCTTGCCTATACTGACACAGTTCTTCCTGATTATTTCTGCTACTCCGGACCCAACAACTCCATATCCTATTACTGCAACATTAATCATATTAATTCTCCTCCTACTCTCTCGCCAGAATTTCCTGTCTTCTGACTCCTTCTATACCGCTAATTTCATCCATCAAGCCCTTAATATCCTTTAGCATACCTTCCGTCTCTATGGAAATAGTCACATCAGCCAACCCATTTATGGGAATATTCTGGTTTATGGTAAGTATGTTCGCCTGAGCCTTAGCAATTTTGTTTATTATATTTGAAAGAATTCCTGCAAAATCTTCAACTGTAAAAAAAAGTGTTATTACTCTTCCCCTGGTGGTCTCGTAAAAAGGAAAAACATAATCCTTATACTTATAAAAGGCACTCCGGCTAATTCCTACTTCCTTAACCGCTTCATTCACATTTTTTATACTGCCGCTTGAAAGAATCTTTTTTGTTTCAACTACTTTAATAAAAACTTCAGGTAGTACTGATACATCTACTAAAAAGTATTTGGAAGTATTATTCATATTTCCTCCTCATTAGTGTCCTTGTACGGAACACAATTGTATTCCTATTGTGTAATAGTAACATATACATTAATACTTTTCAAGCAGTTTTTAAAAAAATAAAAACCTCTAAGAAAGAGGTTTTACAAATGCATTTCAATTCTTGATTTAATTTTTACCTATGTTTTTTGTTTTAAGATTTATTTGTATTACATTTGAAAAACACTATACCAGCGATAAACTTAATTGCCCGGCTTTTCCAACTACAGGATTGTGAGACTTCTTAGCTCTCAAGCCTTAAAGCTGCTATCGAAAAAAGTATTCTTTAACTCATCCCTTATGCTGTCATAATCCTTTAAAACCTCTATAAACTTGCTGACTACCTTTGCATCAAACTGAGTTCCGGAATTAATCAGCAATTGGTTCTTTGCTTCAGACAACTCGAGCTTCGACCTGTATTGTCTGTCCGACGTCATAGCATCAAAGGCATCAGCTACAGAAATTATTCTTGCCATAAAAGGAATTTCATCTCCCTTAAGTCCAGCCGGATATCCTTTTCCGTCAATTCTTTCATGATGATACTTCACTAAAGGAACAATATCCTTAAACATCGAAACAGCTGACAGGATATTGGCACCTTTCAGCGGATGCTTCTTAATTTCAGCGTATTCGGCTTCATTTAGTTTAGAAGTTTTAAAAAGTATTTCATCAGGAATCCCAACCTTACCTATATCATGAAAGATTCCTGCTACCGTTAGAGTTTCCAGTTCTTTTTCAACCAGACCAAATGCTTCTCCTATTCTGCCTGAGTAATAGGCTACCCTGTCCGAATGGCCCCGTGTATAAAAATCCTTTGCATCAACCGCAAGCCTTAATACCTGGATTGCGTCCATGTATCTTCTTTTCAGTTCTTTATATGTTTTATCAAGCTCACTTTTTTTCAAGTTAACCGCCGAGTGCAAAAATACATTATTAATTGAAGTTGCGGCCTGAGTTGCAAATATTCTCAATATATCAATCTCTTGTTCAAGCCCTTCTCTTTCAAGATAAATTACCCCAATTGTCTTAAAGGAATCACTGATTAACGGTAGAATAACACCATTGCTTCGTTTAACAGCTTCTTTTGATATCCTGGCAAGACCGATTTTCTCCATAAATTCAGGACTAAGCATTTTCATAAACTCTTCCAACGAAACATCAAATTGACCCAGTCCTTTGAAAAAGCTTTTCTTGTCCTCAGTTTTATTTATATTGCTGTCAACAAATATAAAAGCATTTTTGCAATTTACGATAGGCAGTATTTCCGCCAGGATATCTTCAAGTATATTGCCGATAGGCTGAAGCTGGTATATTTTAGGCGTTGATTCAAGAATCCTCCTTAAACCGTTTTGTAAATTACTCAGTGTTCTTTTTTGATCAACAGATTTCAGAGCAGATTCAATCAACAATATCAGCTGATCAAGGTTATCAGCCTTTTCACAGTAGCCTTGAATGTCAAGTTCCTTGATGGTCTCCAGCGGAGGAGCAACATCTTTGTACCCTGTCAGAAGGAGTATATATAAATCCTGATTGAACTCTCGTATCATTTTAACAACCTTATCTCCATGGATAGGTTCCATCAAAAAGTCAAGAATCAGAAGATCATATTGCTCATTCCGTATGCTTTCTATAGCTTCAAGCGGATTATCAAACCCGGTGCAACTGTAGCCCAGACGTCTTATAACCATTGACACTGAATCCAGAATACCCTTTTCGTCATCTACAACAACAATTTTATAATCTTTTGTAATACCGGATACACTCTTCC
>JAAZCB010001255.1 GCA_012513545.1 Clostridiaceae bacterium | reverse complement strand
TATACGTTGCGGCAGACATATCCGAAGAATTTATTAAAGACATCAAAGTGGGAGCAAATGTAACAATTAAACCTTTAGCTGATACAACAAAAGATTATAAAGGCAAGGTTACAAAGATATTGAACAAAGCTATTAAAAACAGTGGTGAAACAAGTATAAGGGTTGAAATTTCAATTGAAAACAAGGATGAATTTTTATTTCCGGATATGAATGTGGATGTTGAAATAGAAATAAAATCCGAATGATTAAAATTAAGGGGATTGTCATAGAGTGTGAGTAAAACTTCCAAAAATAATAACTTGGATTATCAAAGTAAGTGCTATACCTGGAAGTTTTATTTTTAATAGTTTCCTTGAAAGAAAAAACAGAGGTAATTTTACCTCTGTTTTTCTTTTGTGCCATGTCCCGAACTTTTTATTATTCATATTTTAAGGATGAGACCAAATCAATTTTTGAGGATTTTAATGCAGGGCTAATGGAGGCAATTGTCATAACCAAAGATCCAACCAAAATGTAAATTATAAAACTTCCCAATGGATAATGAGCTTGCGTTGAAGAATCACCCACCAGAGACATATTGAAGATCATTAAAATACCCCCGATTACTCCGGCAGAACCTCCAATAATGCCACCACTTAAGGCTTCAATAAATATCATTTTTATGGTTTGATTTTTACTCATACCTACTGATCTGAAAACAGCTATTGAATGCTTCCTTTGAAGGAATCCAATAAGTAAGTTGTTTACAACCCCAAAACATCCGATAAACATTGCGAGAAAGCAAAACATCTGCATTAGCAGGATAATTTGCTTTAAAGAATCAATTTCTTCTTCTTTAAGCTCATTTACTGTTCTGACTAAAGGACTTTTTTTGTTTAAATCCTTTTCTATACTCTCTTTTACATATACAGGGTCTTTATTGGCCTTTATATAGAAGTAAGAATACATGTTACTTTGCAACTGCATATCTGATTTCAAAAATCTCTCCGATACCAGTGCTGTATTTGAAGTGTTCAAAATAGTCTTATTAAAACCAATTACTTTATATACACATTTTTTCCCGTTTATATCTATATTTACATTATCACCGACTTCAACTTCAAGCATTGACTTTTGGGCATTTGTCAGTATAATATTTCTTCCGGAATCCAATTCTTCCAAAACATCTTTTGAATTTGCAGTTGACTCAAAATCCCAGAATTCAGTGAATTTAAGTCTGTTTACTCCAAAAACTCTGCTAATGCTGTTTTCTCCATCAGTATCTTGTTCATTATTAAATATATATGCACCATAAACATCTTCAACCCCATCAACATTTGATATAATCTTTATTACATCCCTGCTGTTGTTGGAGATTCCCATTTCCAGAGCATATTTCACATTATTATACTTGTTTGTAGCTTCTACAACAGATTCATAACCAATAATATTAATAAAAAGCAGACTCGATATTCCTATCGCAAGCATCGTAATATTGTTCAGAATATTTTTATTCTCTCTAAGGTTTTTAGCAGCTAAAATACCTATGTTTCCAAAGAAAAACACATATAGATTCTCAAGTATCCTGGTAAATATGGTAGTAATATATGGAATAAGTATTACAACTGCCACAAGAGTCATAATCATAGTCAGCATTCCAAATTGACCTGCATTTTCTTCACTTGAAACAAAAGCCAAAACAAACGCCATGAGCAAAAAGGCTAATCCCAGAAAAAGTCGGGTTTTCTTTTTCTTCTTAACATTTGAAATAGTATTAAGTATTATATCCTTAACCGATATTTTCGAGACAATTATTATAGGTACTAATGCACCTGCCAGGCACATAACCAGTGCTATTAAAAAGGTAAGTAAAAAATGGAAAGGTGAGTATTTGATACCACTTGATACTTGAAGTCCACCGGCACTAACTAACTTAAGCATAATAAACATAATTACCTTCAAAATGGCAATACCTATTAAGCAACCTGTTATACCTCCCAAAACACCATAAACCAGACTTTCTCCAATAAGTATAAAATTGGTCGTCTTTTTCTGCGCACCGATACTTCTTAATGTACCGATT
>JAAZCB010001254.1 GCA_012513545.1 Clostridiaceae bacterium | reverse complement strand
GTGAAGAAAGCATTTCGGATATAGCAGCCGGATCATCAGTACCAAGATATTTTGTAGCTATATCTCTCTTGTATCCGATACCACCAGGAGTTCCCTGATGAGAAATCCTCTGATTTTTCCATCATCGCTTCTTCCGATGTCTATTGTGTAAGAAATCATTTTGCTTGTCAACTCTTCTGCATTGTAAGGAGCTGCAGAAAGATCTTCAAATCCGCCTGGCATGTTTACAAATCTTTTAACATAAGCAGATTCTACAGCATAAAGATCAGGCATACCTTTACCTGCCCTTAATGCAGCAGTTACCTTGTTCTGATAAGCCATATCAGAGTCAGCAGTAATCTGTACATTGATTTTAACTCCAGGATACTTGTCTTCAAAAGCTTTTGCAAGCAATGGACCTTCATCCTTATTGAAGTGCCAGAAAGTAAATTCGCCCTTCAACTCTTTAGGAGTGTCTCCGCCAGGATCTTTTGAAGGCTCAACTGACGCAGAAGGCTCTACATTTGTTATAGGCTCATCCTTTGGTCCACAACCAACAAGTAATGAAGTAATCATAAGACCACTTACTACTATAGATGCAGCTCTTTTTAAAAACTGACTATTCATTTTTAAATCCCCCTTGTTTTTTATGTTTTTTATTACACCATACGTACAAAATTATTTGTGCGTATAGAATAATCATAAAATTAATTACATTACCAAGTCTATTATTTTCTATAATAACTATAGTCTATTTCCCATCAATTATGTAATTATATACAAAATATTATATACTTAAGTAAAGCAATATCTCTAACAAAAGCCCAAAAATATGTAATTATTTTATTTCCATACAAGAATCCCTGATAACTAACTCAACAGGAATCTGGTAATCGGCATAAAAATCCAGATCTTCTTCATTAGCTTTTATCAGGTTGTTTGTGCATATCGAAGCCATTTGGAACACTGAAACTCTCACAGTAGTAAGCGCAGGCTGAAGATATCTTGCAACCTCTATATCATCAAATCCAACAATCGAAATATCTTCAGGGATTCTCAAATTTGCTTCGTGAATTGCTCTGATAGCTCCTAAAGACATACTATCATTAGCCAAAAATATAGCAGTTGGAACGCATTTTGTCAACAGTTTCTTTACAGCTCTATACCCACTTTCTTCAGTATAATTACCATAAACGACATAATTCTCGTCGATATTAATTCCTGCGTCCTCCAAAGCTTTCTTATAACCTTCAAATCTTTTTATAGCAGTAAACTGCTTTACATCTCCGCATATATGAGCTATTTTTCTATGCCCCAAACCAATCAGATAATTTGTTGCCTCATACGCGCCTCCAAAGCTGTCACTGTTTATAACAACAGACTTGGTAAACAAATCTGTTTCATCCTTAATCTCCTGTTCTATTATGGCAACCTTATAACCTTTATCAATTATATCATAAATTTCCACTTCGTTATTTCTGGCTCCGATAAATATTCCTCCAAAAATTGTCTTGTTATAGAACATATCCTTAGCGTTTTTAAAATCTCTCGCATTATTAACAACAGAAATCAGTATGTTGTAATGCTGCTTATTTGCCTGGTCTATTACTGCACTGGTAAATGGAGAAAAGTATGAACTGGAAGTTATTATGTTACAATCATTTTCATCCTTGGTGTCTACAATAAAAAGCCCCAGTATCTTACTCTTTTTGCCAGCCAGCATCTGAGCCGAAGCTATAGGCACATAGTTATATTTTTTTATAACATCGAGCACTTTTTTTCTGGTTTCAGGAGGAACATTGCCGTAATTATTTATAACTCTTGATACTGTACTCCTTGATACCCCCGCCAGTTTAGCTATATCAGAACTATTCATTATATTTACCTCGAACAAATACACTTCATAAACGCGTGTTCATAAGTTAATTCTACAACTGATTATGAAATATGTCAATGAAAATTTTAACATCGTCTTTTACTTTTCGACACTTTATTCCCCCAATTAAGTCTATATAAAAAATGAAATTATGTCAAATTATATTTTTAAATAGCGGATCATTTCTAATAATACCACATAATCTAATATATTGGACATTCATCCTTTGTTTACAAAAAGCACCAATATTATCATTATCATTATAAATATATTTTTCGTATGCTTCTTATATTACAAAAAGAGAAAAATAATTGTTCTATATCCAACTGCTTCCTTCAAGCTCTTCCACTTCACTTCTTTTATTTCTGGTCATTAAGTCCACTACAGCAAGCTTTGCATCCTTCCCATTGAACAAAACCTCGAATGCTTCAGAAGTAATAGGCATTGATACACCTTCCTTTTTTGCAAGCTTGTATGCAGCCCTTGTAGTAGTGACACCTTCTACCACCATATTTACCTCTTTCATTGCCTCATCCGGTGACTTTCCCTGTCCGATAAGGATTCCAGCCCTCCTGTTCCTGCTATGCATACTTGTGCACGTTACAATAAGGTCTCCAATACCTGCCAGTCCTGCAAATGTCTGAGGACTCGCTCCCATGGAAATACCAAGACGTGAAATCTCTGCCATACCCCTTGTCATTAGTGCAGCCTTGGTATTGTCTCCAAATCCCAATCCGTCAGAAATTCCCGCACATAGTGCTATTACATTCTTAAGCGCTGCACCCAGCTCAACACCGATTATATCCGAATTTGTATATACTCTGAATTTGGGTGACATGAATAAACTCTGAATATATTCTGCCGCTTCAATATCCGTTGATGCCGAAACTACAGT
>JAAZCB010000108.1 GCA_012513545.1 Clostridiaceae bacterium | reverse complement strand
GGAAACCTTCTATTTTAATAACATAACACAAAGCAAAATATATTTAAAATGTCATTTTGGATTTAATCATTAAGGCTGCTTTAGTAAATGGAAATTATTTATAAAAAAATGGGGCTGTTGCACTAAGAAATTTAGTGTAACAGCTCTTTTGTATAAAATAAGGGGAGCTAAAGCCCCTATCAATAGCATTTAGTAGATCGTTTGAAATTAGTGAGTTTGAGAAGGGCTTTGTGAGAAGATGGGGTACTCGCCGCCGTGCAAGTGCATATTATTCCAAGAACTAAGCTACAAGCCTAAGAGAATGTACGACTCGCTACGGGTCGAATCAAACTCGCTTCGCTCGGACAGGTGATTCGACTTATCCTCCGCTTCGTCTACATTCTCTAAGACTCTTCGCTATGTTCTTTCCATAATATGCACTTGCACTATTGTAGGTTGTGCTTTCATTTGAAGGTTTTTTAGAAGGGCTTTGAAGTCTTATGCTCTTTTAGTGAATTCACAGGGTTCTCTGTTATTACTGATATAGACGGGTATGATTATGATTTAGTGTAAATGGTATAATCTACTAAGTATTTGTAAATAAATCTATTGTTGTATAAATCGTGCAACAATAAGGAGCGACCCACTGATTGCAACTTATTCGATGAATGATAGACTTTTTGTTCGTTGCTCATTTTATTAACACAGTAATAATAGTTGCTGTTCCCTTTTTGTTACTTTTACGTTTGCTATCGTATGGTGCGGCGACCTATCTGATTGAGCGAAACAAAAGAACCGTCCACATGTTTCTTCCAAATAAAACTTTAGCAACCTTTCTTCTCCATCACAAATAACACTTGCTCCAAGACTTTCAGATATAAATCTTGCTGGCACCATAGTTCTTTCATTAACTATTTTCAAGTAAAAGTGGTTTAATAGTTCCTAATTTACCTACACATATTCAATTTGTTTATAAAAGTTCTTTATTGGGCATCTCTATTAACAATCGATTGTACAAATCATGCGATTCAAAAAACAATATAACATTACTCCCATCATATTTGGCCTCTAGAGCTGTCATTCTTTGATCTTCCACAGAATATACCTCGTCCTCAAAAGGCTGTTTACTAATAAAAGCAAGGATCGCTAAAATAGCTCTTTGAAGCATATTATTACTTTGACTTATTTTATGGTCTAGCTCGCGGACAACTCTCCCATGTTTAGAATATCCATCAAAATCCTCATTGAGAATCTTAATCAGCTCGGCATCTTGTACATCTGGTAAAAATTTGATGCAATCATTATCAACCCACACATACATATCGCAATAAGGTAAACCCGGAAAGCCAAAGGTGTATGCAACTGGTTTTATGTCTTCAGGTATGTTAAATTTGCATTTCAAATGATTTATTCGCTCTTTCTCTGCAATTATAACATCATTCTTTTTGTTTCTCTGCATTTTGTGGTGCTCCTTTTGGTGTTAATATGATAATATTTTAAATAAGAATTGCAAATTCCTAACCACCTTTTATAAGCAGTAGATTCAAGCTCTACTAATATTTTATATGACAAAACGACAAACATCAACAATATTTAAATCTATTTACATTCTATGTATTTTATGCCTTTATAAAATATAAAAGCGCCTAACATTAGATGCACCTCTGTTCCCTTTTTATAAGCAGTCTTTGGAGGCAGTGTGCCTGTAATGCTGTGTATCTTTGTAGTCTCAAGAGCCTCTTCAAAAGTCATTGAAAGCAGTTAAGTAACAAGTTTGACAGGCTTATTTTATAAAACAGTAAAGCCGGAATTTTTCATCCGGCTTCTAATATTTGTTTACATCTTTGATTTAGTTTATCGAGTGAAACAAGAGAACCGTCCCTATGTTTCGTTAGTATTTTCCGTAGTTGTTATCCTCTAAGGATATACTTTTATAATTGTTTTCCATATCCATATCAACAGGACTTTCCTTCTGATAATTTACTGCTTGCTTTACAAGCTGATGTGGCTTTTTCTTGTCAATAATACTTTCGATAGCTCTTATAGTATCATTGTCTAGTCCCTCAAATCCATAATTGGACTTAACATTTTGCAGCTTGAATCTGCTGATTGAGTCTTTTAACAATTCAGCCTGACTAGACAATTCTTCACTGGCTGCAGCACTTTCCTCAGCTGTTGCAGAGTTGGTCTGTACAACCATTGCTACCTGGGAAACTGCCTGATTAATCTGTGCAATACCTGATGCTTGCTCATTTGACGCTGCCGCAATATTGCCTACAAGATCAGCTGCTTTAGCCACACCTTCTACGATTTTATTTAAAGCCTCTGCGGTATTATTGGCAATATGATTACCTGCTTCAACCTTTTTTATTGAATTTTCAATTAGTTCTGTAGTTTCTTTTGCAGCCTTTGCACTTCTTGCGGCAAGACTTCTCACCTCATCGGCTACTACAGCAAAACCTTTTCCGTGCTGTCCTGCCCTTGCAGCCTCTACTGCGGCATTTAGGGCAAGAATATTTGTCTGAAACGCTATATCATCTATTACTTTTATAATCTTTGAAATATTAGAAGAGGAATCGTTAATCTCTGCCATAGCTTTTATCATTTCCTGCATCTGGTTATTACCATTCATTGCATTATCTTTAGCATTAAGCGCAAGCTCATTAGCCTGGTTTGCATTTAAAGCATTTTTCTTTGTTTGATCTGCAACCTGTGTCATTGATGCTGTTACTTCTTCAATTGAACTAGCCTGCTCTGTAGAACCTTGTGAAAGCATCTGGCTTGAATCAGATACTTGCCTTGCACCGCCAGAAACTTGATCTGCTGCAGAACGTATATTACCTAATACTTCATTGTTTATATTTATCATCTCTGTGAGTTTTTTACCCATAAGGTCATTCTCTGATTTGATTTTTACCTGTACAGTCATGTCCCCGGCGGCCATACTTTCAACAATAAATGCCTGCTCACGAATATTTGTCACCATATTTGAAAATGCCGACATTAGATTTCCTATTTCATCTTTTGAAGTGGCCTCTATTTTTACATTCACGTCTCCTAATGCAAGTTTCTCAGCTGCTGCCTCCAATTTTTTAACTGGTTTACTTATAATTTGTGAGATAAATAAACCAAGAAATACAGCTACGACGACTCCAATCATTATTATAAAAATCATTGTGTTAATAGCTGACTTAGCCATTTTATTATTGTTTTCAGATTTATCTTTGGCTGATGATGTATTATACTCGAATAGATTTGAAAAACTTTGATTTAATGAGTTTATTTGTGTATCCGAATCTTCCAGAATAAGTTTTTGTGCTTCTGCAACTTTACCTGATTTTTCCAGAGATACTGCATTCTGTACTATTGACTTGTATTCTTCCCACATAGGCTTTAGCTCATCGAATAATACCCGATCCTTTTCATTTATAATTCCATCCTCATATAGCTTCAATTCTTCATCAACATCAGAAATATAATCATTAACTTTATTTATTAGCTCATTGCTAGTATTCTCATCCTTCGTCAATATCATCTTCAGAGTATTTACTCTAATTCTCTGAAATTGCACATCCGCGTCTCCTGCATATTCCAGTCCGAGTACATTTTCTTCATATAATTCAGCATCTTCCTCGGTTATAATATTTATGTATTTTACACCAACAATTCCTATAACTCCTGCTATTACTGCAACAGTCATAAAACCAATCAATAGTTTTAAAGAAATTTTCAGATTATAAAACCAGCCCATAGCTATAATGCCTCCTTTTATTATATTAAGAACATTAAATCAAAATTATCCATTTATGCAATATTACTTAGCTTCTCGGTTTCATCGTCACTAAAAAGCCTTTCACAATCCAGAATCAGCTTAACATTATTGCCTGATTTTCCTATTCCTTTAATGTACTTTTGCTGAGTACTGCTGCCATCAATCTGTGGAGGGGGCACAATATTATCACTTTCAATAGAAGATACTTCTGCTACAGCATCTACTATCAACCCTACAGTCATACCTTTAACTTCAATAACTATTGTGCAGGTTCTGTCATTGTACTCCTTTGCTTCCTTGCAGAATCTGAGTCGTACATCCATTACGGGAATTATCTTTCCCCTCAGATTTATAATCCCTTTTACATAGTGAGGAAGCTCTGGAATTTCAGTAATGGGTTGAAGTCCTACAATTTCAGTAACATAGCCAATTGCTATACCATACTCTTCCTTTCCTAATACGAAGGTTAGATACCTGTCTTTCTGAGTATCCTCTTCGAA
This sequence comes from Clostridiaceae bacterium, assembly GCA_012513545.1. Next base: position 610 of record JAAZCB010000108.1, on the reverse strand, counting down.
TAGTACATTGTCTTCTAACATTTGTCCCATTATAGTTCTCCTTCCTTTTGTTTATTTATGTTGTGTTTCATAAAATACTTCATTATCTTCTGAAAATCAATTCCTCTCAGAAGCCAATAAAAATATGAATACAAAATTCAAACCGCAGCGCGCAAAAAAACAGACTACATTGAGTAAAATACATTAAATTAGTAACAATAAAAATAAGGGAAATTGAAGAAAATTATGAGTTTATCAAAACTCAGAAATGCAAAATGTTTTCATAGCATTATAAATTGTATACCATAATTACTTACAGACAAATTATTAGCAATTCCTTTACAAATTAATATAGTATATTTATATTACTTTACATATATCGGAATAATATAAAGAATTCATAACCATTTTTTAAACAAAAATTAGAAACGAAGGTGAAACACAGTCTGACGGTTCTTTTGTTTCGGAAAAAACACGTGGACAGTTCTTGAAGAGGTCAATCGGAAGTTATGCACTTTTTTAATAAATAATTTTCTTTAACTTTTTTCTCAAAAACACTTGACAACAATTAGCTGGTCTTATTTTAATATTAATAACACTCAATTGTATTGTGTCTCTACATGTTTTAATG
>JAAZCB010000107.1 GCA_012513545.1 Clostridiaceae bacterium | reverse complement strand
GTTTTGATGAATTAGGAGTTTCCCCATTTTATCGTGGTATGCCTGCTTCCGCTAAATTTGCGTCAGTAGGTTTTATGATTTTTGGTTGTGGAGTTGAAATGGCTGGTATTACCGTTTCTAGAGGTATTGTAAAATGGTTTAGAGGAAAAGAAATGGCATTGGCAATGGGGTCAGAAATGGCATTGGCTCGCTTAGGCGTTGCAACTTGTATGATTTTCTCACCTGTAATTGCAAATGCTTTTGGAAAACCTGACGTGTCTCGTTCTGTCGCTTTCGGGTTATTATTATTAATGATTGCTTTAATTGCTTTTATTGCTTATGCTTTCATGGATAAAAAATTAGATGCTCAAACAGGTGAGGCAGAAGAAAAAGATGATCCATTCAGAGTTCGTGATTTAGGTAAGATTTTTACTAGCCTTGGCTTCTGGTTGGTAGCTTTATTATGTGTGCTTTATTATTCAGCTATTTTCCCATTCCAAAAATATGCTGTAAATATGTTACAATGCAATTTAACTTTTATAAAACCAGAAGAAGGGTCTTTCTGGGCTTCTGAACTTGTCGCAATTGTGCAATATGTGGTTATGTTAGTAGTAGCAGCTACTGCTTTTGCTAGTAACTTTGTGAAAAAGAGACAAGTACAAGTTTCATTATTAGCAGTATCAATAATTTCACTGTTAGTGTTCTGCTATATGGCTTATCAACGTCAGTCGGCAGAATCTATTTTTGCAGTATTCCCATTATTAGCTGTAGGAATTACTCCAATATTAGGAAAATATGTTGACAATAAAGGTAAGGCAGCTTCAATGTTAATGTTAGGTTCAATTTTATTAGTTGTTTGCCATTTAACTTTTGCATTTATTTTACCAGAATTTAAGGTTGATGATGTAAATAACACTGATAATATTAAAAATATTGGTGGTGTGATAGTTGCTTTCTTAACAATTTTAGTTCTTGGTTCATCTTTCTCTTTAGTGCCAGCTTCTTTGTGGCCCAGTGTTCCAAAACTTGTTGACAGTAAAGTTATAGGTTCTGCTTATGCTTTGATTTTCTTAATTCAAAATATAGGTTTATGGTTGTTCCCATTGTTAATAGGTAAAATATTAGATTGGTCTAATCCTGAAATTGCACAAGCAGTTGCTGATGGAACTATGACATCTGCAGAAGCATCTATCTCTTATGATTATACAAATCCTCTTATTATGTTAGCAATGCTTGGTGTTGCTGCTCTTATATTAGGATTTGTACTAAAAGCAGTTGATAAGAAAAAAGGTTATGGTCTCGAATTGCCAAATATTCAAGCAAAATAATTGTTAATAAATATAGTAAAATTTGAAATATCCTCAAAATGTTTTATTTTTGAGGATATTTTTTATTAATAAATTTAATAATCATGAAGAAAATAAGTTTTATTTTATTGTTATTTGTAAGTTCATCATTATTTTCTCAATCTTTATTGTGGAAAATAAGTGGTAAGAAAATTAAAAATCCATCTTATATTTATGGGACAATTCATATTCAGGACAAAAGAGCTTTTAGTTTTGACGAATCTGTTTTGAAAGCTTTTGAAAGTAGCGATGCTTTTGCTATGGAAATTTTAATGGATGAAATTCCTCAAAAAGAAATGATGGAGGCAATGTTGATGAAAAACAACACTCTTGATAAATTATATACAAAAGAAGAATATAGAATACTTGATTCTGTTGTTAAAGCTAAAACTGGTGCAGGAGTTTTG
>JAAZCB010001253.1 GCA_012513545.1 Clostridiaceae bacterium | reverse complement strand
TATGTAAAATATTTCGTTGACTTTTCACACAGTCTGACGGTTCTGCCGTTTCGATTTTAACCTCAAATGGAACATGGGGACGGTTCTGCCGTTTCGGTCTTAACCTCTAAGATTTATTTCATGTTGCGCATCTTTATATTGAAATTAAATGCTGACTGTGATTATTTGGAAGGAATGCCTTCTGTGATAATCACAATCAGCATACTTGAATTTGTTATGATACTCTTATTACAAACCGTTTTTACATTTACAATCTTTTTTCTTCTCTATATTTTTCTTGGCAGGTTCTTTGTTTTCTCCTATCTGATCATTATAAAAAGCCGGGTCACCTACGGGATCTCGTGATATTCCTTTGTCTCTTTTCTTCTCTTTCATTATTAATATCCTCCTGCTTAGTATTTTTATTATTTTTTGCATTTTTTCAGTTTATATTCTGAATATATGCTCACTCCATTTGTAACTGCACATAGACATTGAATAGTTTAAATGGATTTGGTTATTAATGCTACAAAGAAATACAGTTTTTTGCAATTAACCCAACCCTGATAATAAAAGCTGTTTGACACATATATTCGATTGTGATATTATTCGTTTGTTAAATATACGAAATTTAAAACTGGTTTTAAGAATATCTGACTCTAAATAAATAAAATTGAATAAATGAACAGCAAGTTGCCGGTATAGCCGACATAACAGGAAAACGGGTTGGAATCCCGTGCGGTCCCGCCGCTGTTAAAGGGGAGGAGTCCTAAAAAACCACTGGGAAACCGGGAAGGTAAGGATAACTGTGAACCTTAAGCCAGAAGACCTGCTTGCTTTATGATTCATTGCTAAACCTACGAGAGATAGGGAGATGAAAATGACTTTGTTACGCTAAAAGTACAAGTAATATTCCCATTTGTCCATGTAGGACAGGTGGGTTTTTAAATTGCAAGTGGTTTAATGAACTGAAATTATTATATGTATAAGGGGGAGCATGTGTTTATGGAACTACTAAATTCTATTGTGAAAAGAATTAAGCCTTTAGATGAGGAAGCGTTATATAAGGCATCTGAGAGAATGAACAGCTTGATTAAGCCTATAGGAAGTCTCGGAAGACTTGAGGAGATTGCTGTTAAAATAGCTGGCATGACTGGCAAGATAAACAATTGCATACAGAAAAAATGTGTTGTTGTTATGGCTTCTGACAATGGTATATGCGATGAGGGTGTGAGCACGAGTCCCCAGTTTATTACTGCAATGCAGGCTGTTAACATGGTTAGAGGTGTGGCAGGTATTGGTGTGCTTTGCAAACACGCAGGAGCTGATTTGAGAGTAGTGGATATTGGCATTAAACACGAGTATAACTCAAACATTATATTAAACAGGAAAATCCGGAACGGAACATGGAATTTTGCCAAAGGCCCTGCCATGACTGAAGAAGAAGCGGTAAAGGCAATTGAAATAGGCATTGATGTAACACAAGGTCTGATAGATCAAGGATATGACATAATTGGAACAGGTGAGATGGGGATTGGTAATACAAGCACCAGCAGTGCAGTATTAATGGCATTTACAGGCTGCAGCAGCGAAGACGCGGTAGGCGTAGGAACAGGACTTACAGAAGATGGGTTAAACAAAAAGAAGTCGATTATTGATAATGCAGTAAAAAGTAATCAACCTGATAAGAATAATCCCATAGACGTACTGGCAAAAGTAGGCGGTTTCGATATTGCAGGGCTCACTGGCTGCTTTTTGGCGGCGGCTGCAAATAAAACACCCGTTGTAATTGACGGCTTCATTTCAGCAGCAGCAGCTTTGACAGCCTGGAAAATCAACCCTTTGGCAAAGGACTATATGATAGCTTCGCATTGTTCGGCAGAACCGGGTTATAACGTTATCGTAAAAGAGATGGGACTTAAGCCGGCTCTGAACCTTGAAATGAGATTAGGAGAAGGTACTGGATGTGCTTTAATGTTTAATGTTGTTGAAGCTGCTTTATGTATAATGAATCAAATGGCTACCTTCGGTGATGTTCAAATGGCAAACGAACACCTTGTTGATGTCCGTTTGCAGGAAGGGAAGAGCTGTAAATAAAATATTTAAAGAGAACACGAGTGATTTTACGAAAATTGAAGCAAATAAACAGTCTGATTGCCTATTAAATTAAGTTGAGGAAAAATTTCTGATTATAGGTTTTGATTCAAAATTTATCCTTTGATATGATTAATTTAAAGGTCAAAGAAAGTCAAAGTCACAATTTTAATTTGACTGTATTTTAGCCTCATACTGATGTTATTCAGCGTTCACTAATATATTCAGAATGTTTGAGGCATAAATTTCTTTATTTAATAAAAATACTAATAATACAGTTGGTTATTAATTGAAAGTTAGCAGCAAGGAGGGATTGTTTATGCAGTATAAAGATTATTACAGCATTCTCGGTGTTGAAAAGACTGCATCCGGGGATGATATTAAGAAATCTTACAGGAAACTGGCAAAAAAGTACCATCCTGACACAAATCCCGGAGATAAGAAGGCTGAGGAAAAATTCAAAGACATTAATGAAGCGTATGAAGTTCTAGGTGATTCTGAGAAGAGAAAAAAATACGACAATTTCGGGAGTGAGTATAACTTCCAGAATGGTTATGACTTTGACCCCTCAAAGTATGGGTTCGGAAATAATGTGAAGTACGAGTTCAGATCGGGAGGACCGGGAGCTTATAGTGATTTCTTCAATATGTTTTTTGGAGGAGACGGTTTTGATATCGGAGATATATTCAATCAAGCCAGAACCGGAAGAAGGGGTATGGGTTTTTCCCATGAGGGTGAAGATATCGAGGCTGAAATAGATATTACTGTAGAAGAAGCTTTTAGGGGAGTAGATAAAAGGATTTCCATCAAAGGCGGGGACTCAGGAAAAGGCCTAACCTTCAAGATTCCTAGGGGTGTAAAAGACGGAGAAATAATCAGGCTTAAGGGACAGGGAAAAGCAGGAATCGGCGGCGGGAAAAATGGCGATTTGCTGCTTGTTGTGAGGATAAAGCAAAGCGAACGCTTCACCCTTAACGGAAACAATCTTACAACAACCCTGGATATATTGCCGTGGGATGCTGCATTAGGAACTGAGACAGCAGTTGAAACAGTTGATGGAAGAATTTTGGTCAAAGTACCAGCAGGGATACAGACAGACAGTAAAATACGTGCTGCGGGAAAAGGATATATTGATAGAACCGGGAGAAGAGGTGATCTTTATATAAGAGTCCGCATAGTAAATCCGACTGAAATAACCCAGGAGATGAAAGAACTGTTTGAAAAGCTGAGACATAGTTCAAAGGTCAGGTAAAGACAGGGGGGATATTCCATGAACATTGAGAAGTTTACACAAAAGGCTCAGGAAACTGTTGCGGCTGCTCAGGAAATTGCAGTTCGTCTGGGACATCAACAGGTTGACGGGGAACATATGCATCTTGCTCTTGTAACCCAGGAAGATGGGCTTATACCTAAACTTATCGGGTATATGGGGCAGGATGTTCTTATATATGCAAAGGATATTGAAAGAGAACTTGAAAAGCTGCCAAAGGTGCATGGTGGCGGTGCTTCAAACTTGTATGCGACCAGAAGGTTTACAGAACTCCTTATCCATGCAGAGGACGAAGCAAAACGTTTTAAGGATGAGTATACCGGTGTGGAGCATATTTATATGGCTCTTCTGAAAGAAAGGGACAGTTCGGCTCAGAGAATATTCAAACGCTATGGAATTAATCTGGAGAAATTTATGGCAGCTCTTGGAAAGGTAAGGAGTAACCAGAGGATAACCTCGAGAAACCCTGAAGAGACCTATGATGCATTAAATAGGTTCGGGCGTGACCTGGTTGAGCTTGCAAGAATGGGAAAGCTTGATCCGGTAATTGGGAGAGATGCTGAAATCAGGCGTGCAATAAGGATTTTATCCAGAAGGACAAAGAACAACCCTGTACTTATAGGTGAACCGGGTGTGGGCAAGACGGCTGTTGTTGAAGGGCTTGCACAGAGAATATTAAAGGGAGACGTTCCCGAGGGTTTAAAGGACAAAACGATTTTTGCCCTTGATATGGGAGCTTTAATTGCCGGAGCCAAATACAGGGGAGAATTTGAAGAAAGGCTTAAAGCCGTACTGAATGATGTTAACAAGTCAAACGGCAGAATTGTCCTTTTTATTGATGAACTGCACAACATAGTTGGGGCGGGAAAAGCGGAAGGAGCAATGGATGCCGGCAATATTCTAAAGCCTATGCTGGCAAGGGGAGAGCTTCACTGTATAGGTGCAACTACTCTTGATGAATACAGGAAGTATATTGAAAAGGATGCTGCCCTTGAGAGGCGGTTTCAGCCTATTGTGGTGGACCAGCCTACGGTTGAGGATACCATTTCAATCCTTCGCGGGCTGAAGGAACGCTTTGAAATCCACCATGGCGTCAGAATAACCGATAATGCAATTATAGCATGCAGTGTATTGTCAAACAGGTATATCAGCGACAGGTTTTTGCCTGATAAGGCTATAGACCTTATGGATGAAGCGGCTGCCATGATAAGGACAGAAATAGACAGCATGCCGACAGAAATTGATGAAATACAAAGGCGTATAATGCAGCTTGAAATAGAGCGGCAGGCCCTCAAAAAGGAGGAGGATCCGGTATCTAAAGACAGACTTTTAAACCTTGAGAAGGAAATATCCTCCCTGAAGGAAAAGTCCGGGGGAATGAAAGCCCAGTGGGAGCTTGAAAAAGAGAATATAAAGAGGGAAAAGGACTTGAAGCAGAGAATAGAAGAGGTCAAAAGACAGATAGAAGAAGCAGAAAGGTCCTATGATCTTGACGAACTTGCCATTTTAAAGCATGGGCGTCTGCCTGAGCTGCAAAAAGAGCTTGAGGAGGAAAAACAGCGTAAAAAATCAAGCCAGGCAGTTTTGCTAAAAGAAGAAGTTACGGAGGAAGAGATAGCCGAGATTGTTTCAAGATGGACTGGAATACCTGTAACAAGACTTGTTGAAAATGAAAAGGATAAACTCTTAAACCTTGAAGACATACTGCATAAAAGGGTAGTAGGGCAGGACGAGGCTGTATCGGCTGTCAGCAGTGCAGTAATCCGTGCACGATCCGGGCTCAAGGACCCGGGTAAACCCATAGGCTCATTTATTTTTCTTGGTCCTACCGGAGTCGGTAAAACCGAGCTTGCCAAAGCATTGTCCGAGGCGCTGTTTGACAGTGAGGACAATGTTATAAGGATTGACATGTCCGAGTACATGGAAAAACATGCTGTCGCAAGGCTGATAGGGGCACCTCCCGGATATGTAGGGTATGAGGAAGGCGGACAGCTGACTGAGGCTGTAAGAAGAAAGCCTTACTGCGTAATACTTTTTGACGAGATTGAAAAGGCTCATCCTGAAGTGTTTAACGTGCTTTTGCAGCTTTTAGATGACGGACGCCTTACAGATAGCCAGGGGAGAACAGTGAACTTTAAAAATACCGTTGTAATTATGACCTCCAATATAGGAAGCCAGCACCTGCTTGATGGTATAGGAGAGGACGGAGGAATTGAAAAGCCTGTTGAAGACAAGGTTTTAGGAGAACTGAACCGATATTTTAAACCCGAGTTTTTAAACCGTGTTGATGAGGTTGTACTGTTTAAACCGTTAAGACTTCAGGAGATTATCAAAATTATTGATCTTGCTCTTGACAATGTTCAAAGAAGGCTTGATGACAGGCGTATAAATCTTATAGTGACTGAGCGGGCAAAGCAGTACATGGCGCAAAATGCCTACAACCCTGTTTTCGGTGCAAGACCTGTGAAAAGGTACATGCAGAAATTTATTGAAACCGGCATAGGAAAGATGATCATAAAAGGTGAAATAATAGAAGGTGAAAACATAGTTATAGACCTTGCAGACGGCGAGCTTAAAATTGGCGCAGAAGAGAAATTGGGATAAGCCGTATATAAAATATGAGTAATGCTCTATCCAATATAAGTGCAATATCAATAAAGGGATAGAGCATTATTTATGCCGGGCATCTTAAAAAGTAGCTCAAACTAATCATATCCTATGGAAGCATTTATTTTGCATATCAATTCTTTAATTCACAGAATAAGTTCCCAGGCAGGTTGAACAAATTGATTTTTCATAATAGGGTGCACGATCTCAATAACAATAAAAGTACAAACCCTGCAACAGATAGTATCAACGATGCTCTACCAAAATTTTTGATATTATCGTTTTGCCAGGTGAAGGCTATAACAATTAACATAATGATATTAACTATTGGAATTGCCAATATAATCAGGATTATTAGCCATTCAAACGTTCTTACGACAGATGGGTTTCCTATGTATTTTGAATCAATCGTGCCATAATTCACAAATTTCTGAGTATCTTCTTTTTTTTTGGCATCATTTAATGAGGTTTGACAATTTGCACAATACACTGAATTACTGCTGTTAATTTCTCCACATATTTTACATATCTTCTTAGTCATATAATTCTCCCTTCCTAAAATATAAATCAGGCAAGCTAAGTACCGATAATTATATCATATTTATATTTAGTACGAAATTTTTTTGCATATTGTTTATTTAAATGTTGTTGTTAATAAGTTCAAAACTTATTGTTTGAAATTCCTGATTAAACCCTTGCATATTTTCGGACGTACTAATAAAATATTGGTGAAACAGATTTGTATACTTGAGATGGAGCTATATAAAATTATGGTTTATAACAGATATTGAAGATACTCATATTTTAAGCATAATAAAGGCATTTAAGCTTAAAATATGAGCTCTTTTGGAACATAAACCCTTTAGGTGAAGGTCAATGATTGAATATATTAACAAAAAACACAATTACGATTTGATTTCAAAAAGACGATCCGAATTAAGCGATATGTTAATTTTAGAATCGCCAAATATAAAGAGCCATACAATTAAAACAATATCAGACATGGATTTAAAACTGATATTTGAGTTGTATGACAGGCTGTTTTTTGGCAGTTGGTTCAAGGAAAAATGCAAGTGCAGGTTTAAGTTTTCATTGTCCCGGCGTATGACAAAAAGTGCCGGGTTAACTATTTGCCCTAAGAATGTTGATAGAATTAAACCAGAAGAGTTGGTAATAGAAATAAGAATAGGTGTAGACTTCTTTTTCCAATATGGATTAATAGAAGGAAGCAAGACGGTCTGCGGCATCAGGACGGAAAATAGCCTGCAGGCGCTTTTACTTGTTTTTGAGCATGAAATATGCCATGTAATTGAATTTATTCTGTATAAACATTCCAAATGCAGCGGTACCAGGTTTAAGAGCATTGCAAACAATATATTCGGACGTGCCGAGAGTTATCACAAACTTCCGACTCACAGGCAAATTGCCAGTCAGAAGTTTGGAATCAATATTGGTGATGCAGTTAATTTTACTTTTGATGGAAGAAACATGAGTGGCATTATATACTCCATCAATAAAAGGGCGACTGTTATGGTAAAAGACAAAAATGGCATTTTGTCCGACAGGTATGGCAACCGTTATTCGAAATACTATGTTCCGTTAAGCATGCTGAATTAACATTTCCAGAGAGTATTTCCGGACATTAATTCAGGTACCTGGTATTAGTTATATTAATATGGATTATGGAGGAGTATTATGCGTATTGCGGTTATTGATGGCCAGGGAGGCGGTATGGGAAAAGCAATAGTTGAGAAACTCCGGTGTGAATTGGGAGCAACTGTAGAAATAATTGCGCTCGGTACGAATGCACTGGCTACTTCATTAATGCTCAAAGCCGGTGCTGATGAAGGTGCCTCCGGTGAAAATGCAATTGTTGTAAATTCCAGGAAGGTTGATGTTATAATGGGGGCTGTGGGAATCGTTGCAGCCAATTCGATGCTTGGAGAACTGACTCCCCTTATGGCAAAAGCAATTGCCGAAAGTGCAGCAAGAAAGATACTGGTACCTTTGAACAGGTGTAATATATATATTGCCGGAGTCAGGAATGAGCCTCTTCCTCATCATATAAATGATGCTGTTATCATA